>DATGJU010000342.1:0-4897 GCA_035295045.1 Chthonomonadaceae bacterium | reverse complement strand
GCCCTACTGCGAGCGGGACATCCGCGTGCCGGAGTCCCTGGACACACGCGAGGTCGAGGGCGCGTTCGAGGTGCGCATCAAGGCGCGCGAAGAGCTGACGGCCTACGCCTACACGTTCCACCCGCTCGACGTGGTGGGCTGGGACGGCTTCGTCTATCCCTGGGCGCTAAACATCGCCGATTTCGAGCCGATCACAGGCAGCCTGCACCAGCCGCCGCCCGTGCACCAGACCTTCGAGGGGCACAACTTCGTGGTCTGCTCCTTTGTGCCGCGGATGCTGGACTACCACCCGGACGCCGTGCCCGTACCGTACAACCACAGTAACCTGGAGAGCGACGAGGTGCTCTACTACTGCAACGACCGGTTCGGCAGCCGAAAGGGGATCGAAGAGGGCTCGATCACGCTGCATCCGAGCGGCCTGCCGCACGGCCCGCAGCCGGGCGCGGTCGAGGCGAGCCTCGGCAAGCAGCGCACCGAGGAGCTGGCCGTGATGCTGGATACATTCCGCCCGCTGCGCCTCACCGCCGAAGCGATCGCGCTGGAAGACGAGTCGTACGCCTACAGCTGGCAGCCGGCGAAATAGGAGCGCTGCTTGGACTTCACGTTCATCGATCCGTCGGCCATCTCGGCGCGGGAGGCCTACGTGCTGCTGCTGAACTGCGTCGCGCCGCGGCCGATCGCGTTCGTCTCCACACTGTCATCCGATGGAGCGCCGAACCTCGCTCCCTTCTCCTTCTTCATGGCGGGCGGTGCAAACCCCCCGTCCGTCGTCTTCTCTCCGACCGCGAACCGCCGCTCAGAGCCGAAGGATACGCTTCGGAACGTCGAAGCCACCGGCGAATACGTGATAAACGTCGTC
Source organism: Chthonomonadaceae bacterium (assembly GCA_035295045.1). Taxonomy (GTDB): domain Bacteria; phylum Armatimonadota; class Chthonomonadetes; order Chthonomonadales; family Chthonomonadaceae; genus DATGJU01. Next base: position 4,038 of record DATGJU010000342.1, on the reverse strand, counting down.
AGTTACGCGATGCGCGAAGGAATGAACGCCACCTCCCCGGAATATCCCTACGGCGTGAGCGAGTGGGACAAGTCGGGCTTTACCCCGGCGCCGAGCGTCAAGGTTCGTCCGAGCCGCGTGGCCGAGAGCCTGCTCGCCATGGAGTGCCGCATGTTCCAGCTCGTGCCGCACGGCGACGGACCGACGGCCGCCACATACGTGATCGGCGAGGTGGTGGGCTTTCATATTGCGCTGAGCGTGCTTGTGGACGGCGCGCCCGATCCCCGGCGCGTTGACTACATCGCGCGAATGAGCGGCGACTGGTATGCGCGGGCGAACGCGGACTGTATGTTCGAGATGCCTCGGCCGCCACGAGCGGATTGATTCGGCGAGGCAGTCGGATGTTGACAGCGCCCGATTCCGCACGCAGCCGTCCCGCGGGCGGAACGCTGGCGCCGGGCGCGTCTGCGGACGCTTGACTCTTCCAGACGGGTGTTTTCCAAACCCGGCCATCCAAGGAGCGATCGATGACGATGCAATGGAGACGTGCGCTCGTCTGCGCCACCGTGCTTCTGGCGGCCGTCGCGCTCGCCGGCAGGGCGCAGGCGGCGCGCGGCCTGGAAATCTACTTCTGCGACACGGAGGGCGGCGCGGCAACGCTGATCGTAACGCCTGCCGGGGAGTCGACGCTCATCGACTGTGGCAATCCCGGAGATCGCGATGCCGACCGTATCTACCGCACCGCCAAGCGGGCCGGCCTGAAGCAGATCGACAACCTGGTAATCACGCACTGGCACACGGACCACTATGGCGGCGCAGGCCCGCTGGCGAAGAGAATCCCGATCCTGCACTTCTACGACCACGGAATCCCGGCGGAGAGCATCGACGACCCGGAGCACTTCCCGACGCTCATCGCGGCCTACAAAGAGGCCAGCCATGGAAAATCGACGCAGGTAGACCCGGGCGACGAGATTCCGTTGAAGCAGTCCGGTCCGCTTCCAGTCCACCTGCGCTGCATCGTCGCGCGGCAGGAGACGATCCCGGACATGCCCGGCGCGCCGCAAAATCCGATCGCAGCCGAGAGCACGATGAAGGACAAGGACCCGAGCGATAATGCCAACAGTCTCGGGTTTGTACTCACGTTTGGAGACTTCCGCTTCCTGGATCTCGGCGATCTCACCTGGAACATCGAGTCCAAACTGGTCTCTCCGACCGACAAGATCGGTCCGATCGACGTCTACCAGTCGACACACCACGGCCTGGACATCAGCAACAACCCGGTGGTAATCCGTACAGTGCGCCCGACCGTCGCGATCTACAACAACGGTCCGCACAAGGGCGGCGCTGTGGCGCTGACGGCATCGCTGCGCCAGGTCGGCACAGTCCAGCAGATCTACCAGCTCCACAGAAACCTCGACGCATCCGCGGCCGACAATGCGCCCGACCATCAGATTGCGAACGCCGAAGACACCGACGCGTGCAAGGGCGAGGGCGTCCATCTCTCCGTAGCGGCCGACAGCAGAACCTACACTGTCCAGGCCGGCCCGCACGGCAAGATCGGACATTTCAAAACCCGCGAACCGCGGCCACACAGGATTTAAACATACGACAAGGATAGCTTTATGCGCTTGCATCCGTTCCTCATCGCCGCGCTGCTCGGCGTCGCCGCTCTCGCGCACGCCGACGGCGCCGGCGACAACCTGCCGGACAATGTTCGTCCCGTGCCGCCGCCAGGCATCCCCGTGCCGGAGGCGACGCGCTCGGAGCTGCAGGCGGGCGTCGACGCCCTGGGCAGGAAGATCGAGTCGCTCCGGTCGGCAGTGCGCTCGGATACAGCCCGGGCGGACCTCCTGCCGGACGTGGAGATCTTCTACAACGCCGTCCGGTATCCGCTCAAGTACAACGAGTTCTACAACGCGCGCGAGTTCACGACGGCACAGAATCTATTGCGTCTCGGGAACGAGCGCGCTGACGAGCTGACCTCAGGAAAATCGCCCTGGACCACACAGACCGGGCTCGTTGTCCGCGGCTACAAGTCCAGGATCGACCAGTCGATCCAGCCGTATGGCCTGGTTATCCCGGACACGTACCAGGCGGACGGCAAGGCGCTCGCCAATCTCAACCTCTGGTTCCACGGCCGCGGTGAAACCCTTACGGAACTCGCCTTCCTGAGCGACCGGATGCGCAATCGCGGCGACTTCTCACCGGAGAACACTATCGTCCTCCACCTGTACGGTCGCTACTGCAATGCCAACAAGTTTGCCGGCGAGACCGACGCGTTCGAGGCGATGGACGCCGTCAAAAGGTACTACCGGATCGATCCGAACCGGATTGCGGTCCGCGGCTTCTCGATGGGCGGAGCGGCCTGCTGGCAGTTCGGCACGCACTTCGCCGGCGATTGGGCGGCGATCGCTCCCGGCGCCGGCTTCTCGGAGACGCCCGACTTCCTCAAGGTGTACCAGAACGAGCCGATCAAGCCGACCTGGTATGAAGAGAAGCTTTGGCACATCTACGATAGCATCTGGTACGCCGCCAATCTCTACAATACGCCGACGATCGCCTACTCCGGCGAGCTCGACGGGCAGCGGCAGGCGGCCGTGATGATGGAAGCCGCCATGGCGAAAGAGGGGCTGAAGCTCACGCACATCATCGGTCCCAACACGCACCACGCCTACGAGCCGAACGCCAAGAAGGAGGTCGCAAGGCTGGTGGACGCCGCCGTGGCGGAAGGGCGTGACGCGATACCGGCAAGTATCCGGTTCACGACCTGGACGCTCCGCTACGACCGGATGAAGTGGCTGCGCATCGACCGGATGCAGCGCCACTGGGTGCGAGCCCGCCTGGACGCAGACACCTCCAGCGACGGGATCGCCGTGAAGACCGAGAACGTCGCGGCATTCAGCATCCTCATGCCGAAGCACGACGACACCAGCAGGACCAAGGACGCGCCCTTCAAGCAGGACCAGCGTATCCGCGTTACCGTGGACGGTGAGGCCGTCCCCGTGACCGTCCGCTATACCGGCGGCGACGGCGTCTGGAAGGCGTACTTTCAGAGGTCCGGAGCCCGATGGGAAGTGGCCCGGACCGATCGCGCGCCGGGGCTTCACAAAGTGCACGGCCTGACAGGCCCGATCGACGATGCCTTCATGGACAGCTTCATCATGGTCCGCCCGACAGGAACCGCGATGAATCCGAAGGTAGGCGAATGGGCTGCGAAGGAGATGAACCACGCGGTCGATGCATGGCGCAAGCAGTACCGTGGCGAGGCGATCGTGAAGGACGACACGGCCGTTACGGTGCGCGATATCGCCGATAGCAATCTTGTGCTCTGGGGCGATCCGGCCAGCAACGCGATCCTCAAGCGGATCGCGCGGAAGCTGCCCGTGCTCTGGGACGCGCAGGGCGTGCACGTCGGCGGCACGGTCTACGCCGCCGATCACGACGCGCCGATCATGGTCTACCCCAATCCGCTCAATCCGCGCCGGTACGTGGTGATCAACAGCGGGTTCACGTTCCGCGAATACGACTATCTCAACAACGCGCGCCAGAACGCGAAGCTGCCGGACTGGTCGGTCGTGGATGTGAACACGCCTCCCAACTCGCGGTGGCCCGGCCTGATCGTAGACGCCGGCTTCTTCGACGATAGCTGGCGCTGGACGGAAGACCGGGGGAAGTAGGCAATCGGCAGCCAGCAGTCGGCATTGGGAATCCGGTCGATGCGTTATCGCTTGCCGGCTGACGACTGCCCAACTGGGAGGCATTCATGACATGGCGTGTGCTGGTGACGGCCCGGGCGTTTTGGGTGAACGGGCAGGCGGCTGAGGATGCGCTGCGCGCGGAAGGCTGCGAGGTCGTCCGCTCGTCGCGGGCCGGCCCGCTGCCCGAAGAGGATCTGATTCGCGAGCTGAGTGGCTGCCAGGCGGTCATCGCGTCGAGCGATCCTTACAATGCGCGCGTATTCGCGGGCTGCCCGGACCTGAAGCTGGTCTCGCGGTGCGGCGTCGGAACCGACTCGGTGGACATGGCCGCCGCTACGGCAGCCGGCGTCATCGCGACGAA
>DATGJU010000341.1:0-32763 GCA_035295045.1 Chthonomonadaceae bacterium | reverse complement strand
TGCGCACGTCCCGGCCGGGAACCTGTCTATTACCTGTGCGCCATGGCGCCGGCGAGACGGCAGGTTCCCGCCGAAATTTAGAGAGAGGTGAAAGAGGATGGCTGAGATTAGCGCCGCGATGGTCATGAAGCTGCGGCAGCAGACCGGCGCGGCCATGATGCTGTGCAAAGAGGCGCTGACGGAGACCGGCGGCGATTTCGATGCCGCAACCGTCTACATTCGCAAGAAGCTCGGCGGCAAACTTTCCGGCGCCACTGACCGGACCGCCGCCGAGGGCGTGGTCGCGGTCGTCGTTCTGGACCGCCAGGACGCGGCGATCATCGAGCTGAACGCCGAGACCGATTTCGTTGCACGAAGCGAGGACTTCAAAGGCTTCGCCCGGGAGCTCGCCGAGCAGGTCGCGAAGGGCAAGGGCCACTCGGTCGAGACGGTACTTACCGAGGACTCGTTCCATGAGCCGGGCAAGTCCGTGCAGAGTCGCCTGGAGGACGTATATACGAAGCTGCGCGAGAAGATCGTCTTCAAGCGGTTCGAGTTTATCTCGACCGACGAGAAGGGCGTGCTCGCCGGCTACGTTCACGTGCCGGCCAACGACAAGATCGGCGTGCTGGTCGAGCTCGAGGCGGCGAGCGCCGAGGCCGCGAAGAGCGACGCCTCGGTGGCAGTCGGCCGCGAGCTGGCGATGCAGATCGCCGCGAGCAGGCCGCGCTTCCAGACGCGCGAGGAGGTCTCCGAGGCGGTCGTGGACCAGGAGCGTGACATCGCGCGCACGACCGCCATCAACGAAGGGCGGCCCGAGGCGCAGATCGAGAAGATCGTCGAAGGACGCATTCGCAAGTTCTATGAGGAGGCCGTTCTGCTCGACCAAGTCTGGCTGCGCGACCCGAAGACCACCGTTACCAAGGTGCTCGCGCAGGCCGGCCTGACGCTGCGCCGCTACGTCCGCTACGCCGTGGGCGAGCCGACCGGCGCGGAGACCTCGGGGACGATCAAGGAGACTGCGGAGTAATGGATGGCTCCGACCAACCGGTTCGCGAGTCTTCCGTGATGGAGGCGTCGGCGCTGGGCAACACCGCTTCTGCGGTGGGGCTTGCGCCCGGCGCCTTCCATGCCGAGGGCCGCCGGCTCCGCTGGCGGCGCGTGCTGCTCAAGCTCTCCGGGGAGGCGTTCGCGGCCGATCCGAACACCTCCGCGCCTTCGACCACCGGCGATCCACGGGTAGGGCTGAACTACGGCACTATTCGCTCGATCGCCGCCGAAGTCGTCTCCGCGCACCATGCCGGCGTCGAGATCGCCATTGTGATCGGCGCCGGAAACATCATCCGCGGCGAGCGCGCTGCCGAAGCTGGCATGGAGCGAGCCGGCGCCGACTATATGGGCATGCTCGGGACCGTCATCAACAGCATGGCGCTGCAGGATGCGCTTGAGAAGCAGGGCGTTCAGACCCGAGTCATGAGCGCGATCGCCATGGCCGAGGTCGCGGAGCCGTTCATTCGCCGGCGCGCCATACGCCACCTGGAGAAGGGCCGCGTCGTCGTGCTGGCCGGCGGCACCGGGAACCCCTTCTTCACGACGGACACCGCCGCCTCGCTTCGCGCCAACGAAATCCGCGCGGACGCGGTCCTCAAAGCGACCAACGTGGATGGCATTTACGACAAAGACCCCCGCAAGCATTCGGACGCCGTCCGCTACTCCGCCGTCACCTACGACGAGTGCATCGTCAAGAACCTGCGCGTCATGGATCAGACGGCGTTTACGTTCTGCCGCGAGTACAATATCCCGATAGTAGTGTTCGACATCGGCCAGTCCGGCAATATCCGTCGGGTCGTACTCGGCGAGCCGATCGGAACCATCGTGGGTTGTCAGTCTAAGGAATAACTCCATCGGAGGATTGAAGCCATGATCCCGCAGCTTCTCGCAGAGGCCGAAGAGAAGATGAAGAAGGCCGTCGAGGTCACGCGGCATGAGTTCACGCTTATCCGCACGGGCCGCGCCAGCCCCGCCATCCTGGAGCACGTGCGCGTCGAGGTGTACGGCCAGCAGCTTCCGCTCAACCAGGTCGCGGCGGTGTCCGTGCCGGAGCCGCGCCAGCTTCTGATCACCCCGTTCGACCGGAACGCGCTGGGCGCGATCGAGAAGGGCATCCAGAAGTCGGAGGTGGGCATTACGCCGAACAACGACGGCAGCAACATCCGCCTCAACATTCCGCAGCTCAATGAAGAGCGGCGCAAGGACCTCATCAAGCAGGTGCACCAGAAGGCGGAGACGGGCCGCGTCTCCGTGCGCAGCATCCGCCACGATGCGGTCAAGCGGCTGCAGGCTCAGAAGAAGGACAAGGAGAATCCGATCTCCGAGAACGAGGAGAAGCGGGCTGCGGACCAGGTGCAGAAGCTCGTGGACAAGTACGTCGTGGAGATCGACCACCTGACGAAGGCGAAAGAAGCCGAGCTGCTGGAGGTTTGAGAACGCGACTATGACCAGCCGCCCTTCCGCCGCGGAGGCCGCCGGCCTCGATCCCGCGAGAGTGCCTGCGCACGTCGCCATTATCATGGACGGCAACGGCCGCTGGGCGCGCGCGCAGGGCAAGAGCCGCCTCTTCGGTCACGAGCGCGGCTACCATACTCTGAAGAACATCGTCTACGCCGCGGACGAGCTAGGCGTGGGCTTCCTCACCGTGTACGGCTTCTCGTCCGAGAACTGGCGGCGCCCCGCCACGGAAGTCGGCGGCCTCATGGAGCTGATGCTCAACGCGATGCGGGCCGAGATCGAGGAGTTGATCGAGAACCGGATCCGCGTCCGCGTCTCCGGCCGGCTGCACGAGCTGCCGCCCGCGCTTCGCTCCGAGTTCGAGCGCGCGATGGAGCGCACCGCCGACTTTGAGCGTATGACCTTCAACCTGGCGATCAACTACGGCGGACGGGCGGAGGTCGTGGACGCCGTGCGCGCTATCGCCGAGAGCGTGCGCGCGGGCCGGATCGAGCCCTGCGCCATCGACGACGCCCTGATTTCGGCCAACCTCTACGCTCCGCAGATTCCCGATCCCGACCTGCTGATACGGACCGCGGGCGAGCTGCGACTCTCCAATTTTCTTCTCTGGGAGACCGCGTACAGTGAAATCTACGTGACTCCAACCTGCTGGCCGGACTTCGACAGGGACCACCTGATCGCGGCGCTCGCGGATTACCAGAAGCGCGTGCGGCGATTCGGCGGCGTCGTGGAACAATCTGATGGATCGTCCGACGACAGGACAGACAAGCAGAATGACTGACCGATGAGAAGGCTCGTCATTCTCGGCTCGACCGGCTCGATCGGGACGCAGGCGCTGGACATCGTGCGCCGCATGCCGGAGCGGTTCGAGGTCGTCGGGCTGGCGGCGAACGGCAACGCGGAGCTGCTGGCAAAGCAGGCGAACGAATTCCACGTCCCGTGCGTATCCATTGGTTCAGAGCGCCGGGTCGGCGACGTGCGCTCGCTGGCCGCGGACTGCCGGGTCGTCACGGGCGTCGAAGGAATGTGCGAAGTTGCGGCGCTGCCGGATGCCGACCTGGTCGTCGTCGCGGTGGCGGGCGCGATCGGCATCGCGCCGACGCACGCGGCGATTGAGCGCGGCAAGGACATCGCGCTGGCCAGCAAGGAGGTGCTGGTAGCGGCGGGCCTTCCGACGATGCGGCTCGCGAAGGAGCGCGGCTCCGCAATCCTGCCGATCGACAGCGAGCACTCCGCGGTATTCCAGTGCCTCCAGGCCGCGCCGCCGCCGCCGCTCGGCAGATCCGTTGAGCGAATCATTCTGACGGCGTCCGGCGGCCCGTTTCGCACGGCGCCGCGAGAGGCGCTCGCCGCTGTAACGCCGGAGCAGGCGCTGAAGCATCCGACGTGGAACATGGGCGGCCTGGTGACGATCAACTCCGCCACGCTGATGAACAAGGCGCTGGAGACGATCGAGGCCAAATGGCTGTTCGACGTGGAGATGGACGACGTCGAGGTCGTGATTCATCCGCAGTCGATCATCCACTCGATGGTGCGGTTTACGGACGGCTCGACGCTTGCGCAGCTCGGCCTGCCGGACATGCGGCTCCCGATCCAGTACGCGCTGCTCTATCCCCAGCGCGTCGACAGTGGCCTGCCCCGTATGGCGCTTGCGGACTACGCGAGCCTGACGTTCGAGGCGCCGGATACCGGAAAGTTCCCTTCGCTAACGCTGGCGAAGGAGGCCGTGCGGATCGGCGGCACCATGCCGGCGGTGATGAATGCCGCGAACGAGGCGGCCGTAGCGCTGTTCCTGGATCGGCGGATAGCCTACCTGGACATCATCCGGCGAATCGAGCGCGCGATGGAGCGCCACACGCCGCAAGAGCCGACTATTCCCGCGATACTGGATGCCGACGCGTGGGCGAGAGCCTGCGTATTGGAAACGGTGGAATAGATGCGCGGCGTCGGCGCGATTTCGATGTTACAATGAAGTTGTAGGCGAGAGCACCCGCGGAAGGCGATGGGTCATGCGGCGCGGGGATGGACGTTGGCCGCGGATTGCGTTCCGCTGTAGTTCCAAAGAAATCGCCGGGAGATGTGTCCATGCAGTTGCTTGTGTCGGCGCTCAATCTGGTTCTGATCCTGAGCGCGCTGGTTATCGCCCATGAGCTCGGCCACTTCCTCGTCGCGAAGGCGTGCCGCATGCGCGTGGACGACTTTTCGCTATTCTTCGGGCCGCGGATCTGGCGGATCGGCACGTTCAATGGTACCGAGTACAACATTCGCAGCGTTCCGCTGGGCGGCTACGTCAAGATCGCCGGCATGGAGCCGGACGACCTCACGTCAGGTGCGCAGCTCCTGCCTCCGACGTTGTCGCACGGCGCCGCGATCAAGATGTTCGGCGTGACCGACCAGGAGATTGCATCGCTGGACGGCTCCAAGATCGGCGACCGCGTGCGCGTCATGGCCGAATCGGCCGTCGAATCGGGCAGCCGGCAGAAGCTCTCGGACGAAGGCCGCCTGGAGTTGAAGCAGCTACTGCTCTCCACCGAAATCACGGAGGAGGAGCACAAGTACCTCGAGCTGCTCCTGCGCGCCGACGCCTACGAGCCGGACCCGCAGTCGTTCAATCAGAGGCCGCTCTGGCAGCGCGCCGCAACTATCGCGGCGGGACCGGCGGCAAGCCTGCTGTTCGGCCTGGTGCTTTTCGTCGCGATCGGCGCGACTACCGGCTGGCCCGAGCCCGTCTATTTCAACTCGATCAAGAAAATCGCCGATAATGACGGACCCGCTGCACGGGCAGGGCTGAAGGTCGGCGACAAGATCGTGCAGATCAACGGCACGCCAATTAGCGACGGCGCGAAAATGGTCGCGATCATCCATAACAGCGCGGGCCAGCCGCTGGCGCTGTCCGTCCAGCGCGGCGACCAGACGCTGTCGATCAATGTCACGCCGCAGCTCAGCTCCAAGCCGGTCCCGGTCGAAGAGGACGGGAAGCTGCTGAGCAAGCGCGTCGGGCTGATCGGCATCGAGACCGATACGAAGAGCATCTTCCGCCGGTATCCGCCCGGCGTGGCCGTGAAACACGGCGTAGACATCTTCAACATGCAGATCGCCGGAACGATGTCCGGCATCTTCAGCAAGGATGTCGCGAAAAACACGGGCGGAATCATCATGATCGGCACGGTGGTTCACGAGCAGAGCCGAGGCGGCTTGAGCGCGCTCCTGCCGCTTGCGGCCAGCCTGTCGCTCAGTCTCGGAATCTTCAACCTGTTTCCGATCCCGGTTCTCGACGGCGGCCACCTGATGCTGCTCGCCTGGGAGGCCATTCGGCGCCGGAAGCTCACCAGCCGCGAAGTGCTGACCGCGCAGGTGTGCGGGCTTTCGGTCATCGGCGTCCTCTTCGTGCTTATAACCTGCAAGGACTTCATGCAGGAGATCCTGCCACACCTCATCAAGCATGGGTGATGGCGTAAGCGGTCTGGAACTGCGACGCGGCGCCCGCAAGGGCGCCGCTTTTTTGCGTGCGTTCGCAAGGAGATTCCGGCGCCAGGGCGAACTATCCAGCGTTAATTGGCGATTTGCCTTGCTTCTGCCGGATGGCCCGCAAGTCCACGGCCAGGCGATTTCGCGGAGCTCCGCGGGGAGGATCATCATGGATCGAAGGACCGCAGCGATCGGGCCGGCGGGCGCGCTGCTCGGGATGGCGCTGCTTGCCGCCGCCGCTCAAGCGGCTGGTGAGAAGATACTACTCGCGCGGCACTTGAAGCAGGGCGCCGTCGCGACGTACAAGGGCACGATCAAGACCAACCTGGGCGGCACCGACATCGAACTGTCGCTGTCCCAAAAGCAGACCATCAAGGTGCTGAAGGACAACGGCACGTACGTCGTGCTTTCGGAGGACCTCGGCGGCGCGATCAAGGTGGACGGCAAGGAGGAGCCGCAGATGCCTTCGAACCCGTCCACCGAGACGCGGGACAAGTCCGGAAAGCTCGTCGACTTTGCGCAGGAGCTCGACGCAAATCCGGTCTACACGCCGGAGATCCATCGCCTGATGATCGCGATGCGCGAGCTGGTGCTGTCCGACAAAGAGGTCGCGGAGGGCGACGCCTGGGACACGCTGCTCGATAATCCCGTCATCGCGGAGAGCAAGGCCAAGGTGAAGACCGTCTACCAGGGAATCGACAAGATCGGCGGCGTGGACGCCTGGAAATTCAAGCAGACCGCCGAAGCCGTCGTCAACGCAGACGGCTCCAAGATGACCAACGAGTCGACGATCTGGGTCAACCCCAAGGACGGCCTGACAGAGAAGATCGAAGGGAAAATCAAGGATCTGCCGACCGTTACCGGCCCAATCGACATCGTCATGACGATCGTTCGCGCGAGGCCCGCCGACGGCGCCAAGGCGCAGTAATGCGGCACACTGCGAACGAACGGACAGGTGAGAAACAGATGCGAACGAGAATTGTTTCGGGCCGCAGGTCGCTGCCTGTGGCGCTCGCCGCGGCCGCGCTGTTCGGGCTCACTGCGACCGCGGGCATGCGCGCGGCGCACGGCCAGGATGCCGCTTCGCTCTCCGGGGCGCAGGCGCCGGCCGGCGCGATCTGGCTCGATTCGCTCGACGTGAGCAAGATGACGTCCGGGTGGGACGGACATCCGAGCCTCGCCGGCAAATCGATCGAAGGGCGGCCGCTGTCGCTCCACGGAACCGTGTACGCACACGGCATCGGAACGCATGCGCGCAGCGAGATGCTGATCGATCTGCGCGGCGCCTGCTCCCGCTTCGCGTCGATGGTCGGCGTCGATGACGAGAAGCCCGACACGGGGTCGGTCACGTTCGTGATCCTGGTGGACGGCAAGCGGGCCGCATCGAGCGGCCGGATGCGCGGCGGAGGCGGCCCTAAGCTGCTGACCGCCGACCTTACGGGCGCGAAGAGGCTGCTGCTCCGCGTTACCGACGCCGGCGACGGCATCGACAGCGACCACGCGGACTGGGCCGGCGCGATGCTTACGCTGGCGCCGGGCACGGCCGCCAAGCCGGTTGCGCTCGACGCGCCGCACATTCCCAGCGTCCCGGCGCGCATGGCCACGTTGCCGGCGGACCCGAGGCCCGAAATCCACGGCGCGCGCATCGTCGGCGCGACGCCCGGCCGGCCGTTCCTCTTTCTCATTCCGGCCACCGGCGCCGGGCCGCTCGCCTTCTCCGCGTCGCGGCTGCCCGCGGGCATCTCGCTCGACTCGCGCACCGGCATCCTGTCCGGCTCGCTGCGGGCGCCGGGCGTGTCGGGCGTCGAGATCACGGTGAAGGGGCCGGACGGCGTTGCGCGGCGCCGCCTCACGATCGTCGGCGGCGACCACAAGCTCGCGCTCACTCCGCCGATGGGCTGGAACTCCTGGAACTGCTGGGCGGGCGCCGTGGACGATGCCAAGGTACGCGCCGCCGCGGACTGGATGGTTAAGAGCGGCCTGGCCTCGCACGGGTTCCAGTACGTCAACATCGACGACACCTGGGAGGGCAAACGGGACTCGGACGGCCTTATCACCAGCAACCAGAAGTTCCCGAGCATGGCGGCGCTTTCGGAGTACGTCCACGGCAAGGGACTGAAGCTGGGCATCTATTCGTCGCCCGGCCCGAAGACCTGCGCCGGCTATGAGGCGAGCTACCAGCATGAGGACCAGGACGCCGCCACCTACGCGAAGTGGGGCATCGACTACCTGAAGCACGACTGGTGCTCCTATGGCGGCGTCGCCGCGCGGGACCCGTCGCCGGAGCTGCAGAAGCAGCAGAAGCCCTACATCAGGATGCGCCAATCGCTGGACAAGGTCGATCGAGACATCGTGTACAGCCTCTGCCAATACGGTATGGCGAACGTCTGGGAGTGGGGCGCGAGCAGCGGCGTCAAGGCGAACTGCTGGCGAACCACCGGGGACATAACGGACAACTGGGAGAGCCTCCACGGCATCTACTCCAGCCAGAATGGCCACGAGAAGTTCGCGGGACCGGGACATTGGAACGACCCGGACATGCTGATCGTCGGCAAGGTCGGCTGGGGACCGAGCCTGCACGAGACGCACCTGCTCCCGAACGAGCAGCTCCTGCACATCTCGATGTGGTGCCTGCTATCCTCGCCGCTGCTCATCGGCTGCGACATGTCGCAGATGAGCGACCTGACCGTAGCGCTGCTCTCAAACGACGAGGTTCTCGAGATCAACCAGGACCCGCTCGGCAAGCCGGCGGGCCGCGTTGCCATGACGGGCGACCAGGAGGTGTGGGCCCGGCCGCTGTTCGACGGCACGCATGCGGTCGGCCTGGTGAACGCCGGGGACGAGGATGCGCGCGTGACGGTCAAGTGGTCCGACATCGGCATCACCGGGCGACAGCCGGTCCGCGACCTGTGGCTGCACAAAAACGTCGGGCAGTTCGATTCGGAGTACGGCGAGATCGTCCCGGCGCACGGATGCATCGTGGTGAAGATCGGCCGGCCGAACCCGAACGCGAGGGTGACCGTCACGGCGGATGAGCCCGCGCCGGCGAGCGCGTTGGCCGGGGGCGGCGAAGTGGTTACGACGCCGAGCGGCCTGAAGTACGTGGATACGCGCGTCGGCACCGGCCCCGGTGTGGAGCCGGGACAGACGGTGCACGTGCACTACACCGGGATGCTCGTGGACGGCACCAAGTTCGACAGCTCGTACGATCACCCCGACAAGCAGCCGATCGAATTCGCCGTCGGCAGGGGCGTGGTGATCAAGGGCTGGGACGAGGGAATCCTGTCGATGCGGGTTGGAGGAAAGCGAAAGCTGATCATTCCGGCGGCGCTCGGCTACGGCAAGCGCGGGCACCTGCCGGAGATCCCGCCGGACGCCACGCTGGTATTCACCGTGGAACTGGTCAGTGCCGGACCGCAGTAACAGTGGCTTCCTGGCGATCGGGCATCCCGCCTGGAGAGCGCCCATGTTGAGGCGCGCACTCTATGCAGCGGCGCTGCTGATCTGCGCGGCGACGGCAATGGCGCAGACCGGCCCGCTGCCGCCGGTGAATCCGCAGGCGCGGCGCGACTATGTCGCGGTGCTGATGTGGCACGACGTGGTGCTGGAGACGAAAGAGGTCTGGTTCGATACGACTGTCGGCGAGCTGAAGGCGCAGCTCGCGTCAATCAAAAGCCACGGCTGCAGCGTGATTTCGCTGGACAGGCTCTATTCGCACCTCACGACCGGCGCGCCCATCCCCAGACGATCCGTCGTTCTCACCTTCGACGATAACAATCGCGGGCTCTACGAGAACGCGTTTCCGCTGCTGAAGCAGTACGGCTATCCCGCGACGCTATTCGTCCACACGAACTACATCGGCGTGACCACGAGTAAGCCGCATTGTGACTGGCGCATGCTGATGGAGATGCAGAGGAGCGGGCTGGTGACGATTCAGGGGCACTCCTGCAGCCATCCCGCCGACATGCGGCTGCAGGCGCCGGCTGAGGCGGACAAGGAGCTGATCGACTCGAAGGCCCTTATCGAGAAGCACACCGGCCGCCCCGTCATCGCGTTCGCCTACACGGAGGGCCACTTCGACGAGCCGCTCGCCCGCCGCGTTTGGCGGGACGGCTACAAGCTGGCGTTCACGGAGGATTGGGGCAACGCCTGCGCCTCCCGCAACCTGATGATGGTCCACCGCTATTCGATCCACAAGCGCTTCGCGCAGGCGATTGCGGACGTGTGCGGTCATTCGGGGTGATGGGCCGAGCGGGTGATGGGGCGATTCGGCGAGAGGTGACGATCCGGCTAGCGGTGTCGACACCGAGACAGGTTCGGCCGATCGGCAATTCACACTCTCACCCCATCACCCCATCACCCCTCATGCTCACGCGGCCAAGGGCAAGCCGGCCGGCCTGGGCTCGGCGACCTCTTCCATGAACAGGACGCGCGCCATTTCGTCGATCGTCGTGATGCCGCTCAGGACCTTTTCGATCGCGTGCTCGCGCATCGTCGTCATGCCTTCCGCGATCGCCTGCGCACGCAGCATCGAGGCCGGGACCGACTTCAGCATCAACTCCTTGATCGGGTCCGTGATCGGCAGGTACTCGTAGACCGCGGTCCGGCCCTTCATTCCCTTGTGGCCGCATCGGGAACAGCCCTTACCGCTCGACAGCATGGGAGGCCTGCCGTTGACCGGCTGCAGTCCGAACTTGTCGATCACGCCCTGCGGCGCCGGAGCGGTCTGCCGGCAGTGAGGACAGACCATCCGCAGCAGGCGCTGGGCCATGATGCCGATGAGCGAGGATCCGACGAGGAACGGCTCGATGCCCATGTTCTGGAGCCGGACCAGCGCGCCGGGCGCGTCGTTCGTGTGCAGCGTGCTGAGCACCAGGTGGCCGGTGAGGGCCGCCTGAATCGCGATCTCGGCCGTCTCCCGGTCGCGGATTTCGCCTATCAGGATCACGTCCGGATCCTGGCGGACGAGCGCGCGCAGGCACATCGCGAAGTCCAGCCCGATCTTCGGCATTACCTGTACCTGGTTGACGCCTTCGAGCTGGTACTCGACCGGGTCCTCCACGGTCATGATCTTCTTGTCCGGCGATAGGATCTCCATCAGCCCGGAGTAGAGCGTGGTCGTCTTTCCCGAGCCGGTAGGGCCGGTGACGAGGATGATCCCGTGCGGCTGGTGCACGGCGTCCCGGAACTGGGTCAGCTGGGTGGCGCCCATGCCGAGAACGTCCAGGCGGCCGCTGGTCATTCGTTTGTCCAGCACGCGCATGACGATGCTCTCGCCGTGGACGAGCTGGAGGACGTTGACGCGAAGGTCGTAGGAGCCGCCGCGCGCATCGTGGACGGTGACGCGGCCATCCTGCGGCTTCCTGCGCTCGGATATGTCGCATTGCGCCATGATCTTGATACGCGAGATTACGGCCGGCAGGTGATTCAGCGTGAACGTCATCTGCTCGTAGAGGATGCCGTCCTGGCGGAAGCGCACGTGTACTTCGTTCTCGTGAGGCTCGATGTGGATGTCGCTGGCGCGCGCCGCGATCGCGGACTCGATGATACTGTTCACGAGGCGCACGATAGGCGCCTGCTCGGCGAGATGCTCCAGCTCGTTGGTATTGGTTATCGGCTCGTCAGGCTCTTCAGGATGGATTTCGGCAAGCGCCGCGTGGCCCTTTTGCGAGATATCGTAGACACGGTTGATCGCGTCCAGCACATCGGACTTGAATGCGAAGAACGGAACGATTCTCCGTTTGAGGCGGTCCCGCAGCGCATCCACAACCGAAAGGTTCTGCGGATTCACCATCGCGACCTGGACGGCCTGGTCCCACTCCGCGAACGGAATCACGAGATGCTGGCGCGCGAACTGCTCTGTGATCCCGCGCGCAAGCTGACCGTTGATCGGAAAGCTGGAGAGCTCGATGTACGGAAATGTCGTCAGCTCCTCCATGTAGGAGCCGAGCATGGAGGGCGATACAGCCCCTTCGGCGACCAACGCCTCGCCGAGGAATCCACCCTGCGCCCTCTGGCGGTCAAGACTCTTCTGAAGCTGCTCCTCGCTAATGATGCCCTTGGCCAGCAGAAACTCGCCCAGGCGGGCTTTTCGTCGCACACCCGTGCTCTGATTCACGGTCGATCCCCCTTGTTGCACATCCTGACGCACGGATAGGTCATTCCACGGAACAATTACCTGGAAAGCTCGTCACATTGCCGGTTTTGGCGGCCCGGCGTCGCGCGCACCAATCCGGTCAGGGTTGATGGGCGGTGGCGCGTGGACAGGATTCATTGTCGGCAAGCGCGGCTTGCTGCCGGAGAGGACGGACATGCCGATTCGCGCGTTCTTATACGACTCGCAGGCAGAGGACCACGTGGTCGCGCTGACCGCGACGGCCGTCGCCGCGTTGGCGTCGAACCAGCTCCTCTGGATCGATCTGGACGCGTACGCCGACGCGGAGCTGGACGAAGCCGCCGGCATCCTTGCGCTGCCGGGCGAGGCCGTCCGTAATCTGAAGCAGAAGCTTCGTCGGCCGCGGCTCGACATCTATGGCGCGTTCTTCCATGTTAACGTGACGGCGATCTGTTCCGACGAGACGGAGTTCCGAACCTGCGAGCTGGATTTCATCGTAGGAAGCAACTACGTCCTCTCGGCGCACAGGGAGGCGGTGGCGTTCCTCCGCAACTTCGCGGACCAGGTGAAGCGCGACAGCCAACTCGGCGACCTGCAGCCGGCGGCGATGGTTTCCGCGCTGCTCGACTGGCTCATCACCGATTATTTCCGCGCGATCGAGCGGTTCGAGGCCGAGGTGGACACGCTCGAGGCTCTGGCGCTCCGGTTCCGCTCGGAGAAGGACATGCTCGCCAAGCTCGTCGCGAGCCGGCGCCGCATATCGCAAATCCGACGGGCGCTCTCGCCGAACCGCGAGGTATTCGCCGCGCTCGCGCGACCCGATTTCCAGGCCCTTCCCGCCTCGACGGGCGTCACCACGTTCCGCACGCTCCACGACCGGCTGGAGCGCGCCCTGGAGACTGTGGATAATGCCCGAGATCTCGTTGTCGGCGCGTTCGAAATCCTCGCGACCCAAACCACGCAGCGCACCAACCATACGATCAAGCTGCTCACGCTCGTCTCCGTCGCGCTCCTGCCCGCAAGCCTAATCGCCAGCCTTATGGGAATGAGCTTTCGCACGCGAATATACGAGACCGGCGATCGTGGCTTCTGGACCGTGATCGGCTCCGTCGCTGTTCTCGCTATCTCCACCCTCGCCCTCGCCCGCCGCTTCCGCTGGCTTTAGTTCTCTCCCGGCATCCGCCAGCTAGTTGCCACCAGCCACTGGCTACCAACGGCCGTCTTGACACGTTCCGCGCCGCCGTGAGACAATGGACGCCAGGAGGGGTCGATGCTGGACATTCGCCTGTTTCGTGAGCAGCCGGAGTTTGTGCGTGCGGGCCTGCAGAAGGCGCGCGCCAATGCCGCCATGGTGGACGAGGTGCGGGCGCTGGACGAGCGTGTCCGGTCGCTGAAAACGGACGCCGAAGCGCGTAAAGCGGCGATGAACGCCGCGAGCAAGGAGATGGGCAGGCTGAGCCCGGAGGAGCGCGACGCCAAGCGCGCGGAGCTGCGCGCCGTCGGCGACGCGATCCGGGATCTGGACGCCGAGCGCTCCGAGGAGGAGGCGCGCCTACACCGGCTTCTGCTGGAGATCCCCAACCTGCCGGACGAGAAGATGCCGCCCGGCGCGGACGAATCCGACAACGTGGTCGTTCGCACCGAAGGCGAGCCGCGCATCTTCGACTTTGCGCCGAAGCCGCACTGGGAGCTGGGGGAGAGGCTCGGCATTCTGGACATCGAGCGCGGCGTAAAGATCAGCGGCTCGCGGTTCTATGTCCTTAAGGGAGCGGGCGCCGCGCTCCAGCGCGCGCTCATTGGCTATATGCTGGACCTGCACGTCCGCCGCCACGGCTATACCGAGATCTATCCGCCGTTCGTGGTCAAGCAGGAGTGCCTCGTCGGAACGGGCCAGCTCCCGAAATTCGAGGACAACCTGTATCACGACGTGGAGGACGATTTCTGGCTGGTCCCGACCGCCGAGGTGCCCGTGACGAACCTGCACCGCGACGAAATCCTGCCGCCGGGCGCGCTGCCGCTCAACTTCGTTGCCTATACGCCCTGCTTTCGACGCGAGAAGATGTCGGCCGGCCGGGACGTGCGCGGGATAAAGCGCGGGCACCAGTTCGACAAGGTGGAGATGGTGAAGCTCTGCGCGCCGGACGAGTCGGACGCGGAGCTGACTCGCCTGCTGGACCACGCCGAGGACGTGTGCCGCGGGCTGCAGATTCCCTATCGGATCGTCAACGTTTGTGCCGGCGATAAGGGCTTCTCGAACGTGATGCAGTACGACGTCGAGATGTACGCACCGGCGAGCAAGGGCGACGAGGGGGCGGAGTGGCTCGAAGTCTCCTCCTGCTCCAACTTCCGCGACTACCAGGCCCGTCGCGCCAACATCCGCTTCCGGCCGGAACACGGCGCCAAGCCGGAGTTCGTCCACACCCTCAATGGCTCCGGCCTCGCTCTGCCGCGCACGCTCATCGCCGTCCTGGAGAACTACCAGAACGCCGACGGACGCGTTACCGTGCCCGAGGTCCTGCGGCCGTTCATGGGCGGCGTGGAGCGGATCGGGCCGGCCTGATCGCCCTATTACGGATCTCCGAAATCGGGCCGGGCGAGGGCGGCGCGAATGCGCCGGTCGATCTCGACGTGGTCCGGGTGCGCGGCAAGTCCGGCTGCCTCTTCGACGCGGCTGAAGAGGCGGCAGATCGACTCGCGCGGCAGCGATCGGAGCTGAGCGTCGAGCAGGGTCCACGACGTGCTGTTCAGCGCGGCTCGCAATTCAGATGGCGCCGCCATGCGTTCTCGAAGGAGCGATACCAGGCCGCCGACTTGCGCAACTTGAGTACGACTTGCTCCCAGCGCCGGCAACACGTCGACCGCAGCGCAGTTGCGCGACGGCACCGTTGCAGGGGCCTCGAACGCGTTGATCAGCGGGCTGACGCTCGGGGAGAGCCTTGCGTCGTACAGGGCGTGGTAGGGCGCGGCCTCATAGCCGTCCTCGTAGCCACAAAAATGGATCGAGGCCGGCAGGCCGCACTCTCCGACAACACCCAGAGCCAGGTTGAGCAGACCGATGGGCCAATCGAGATCACGAATCGCGAACAGCGCCGGCGCTCGCGGCGGCGCTTCTGAAGCGGCGACGAGGAGCAGATCGGCGGCTTCGCCGGCGCACTGAACGTAGAACATCGCCCGAGGATCGTGCAGGCGAATGGGCTTTCCCCGAAGGATCCATTTCTCGAGGCTGCGCTCAATGAGCGAATTGTCGACGACGTGCGTGAAACGCGCCCCCGCGATCGCCAGATCGGACGCGAGAGCCCCTGAAGCCATGATGAACTCGCACGCCTTCTTCGAGGCGGCGTAGACGTCGGACGTGTAGGGCCGCAGCGCCTTGCCGGTGGACGCGAAGACGAGGCGCTCCACGCCGCAATGGCGGCAGGCGTCGATGAGGTTGCAGGAGCCGAGGATATTGGTCGTCAGGGTTTCGTGCACTTCGCGCTCGGCCTTCGCGGGATCGCGCTGCGCGGCGAGGTGAAATACCACCGCCGGCCGCGCGCGTGCGAGCGCCTGGTCGATGGCGGCGGCATCGCGCACGTCCGTGAAGATATAGTCCACGTCCGGCAGGTAGAGCGGCGCGGGATGCCGACCCCGCGATACGCTGATGAGCGCCGCAGGGTTGAGCCGCGAGAATCTTTCCAGCAGGACGCTGCCGATGCAGCCCGTGCCGCCGGTGACGAGTACACGCCTGCCGCGGATGGCAGCGGCTGAGGCCTCGACCTGCAGCTCTAGCGCGCGGCTGCGCGTGCTCCTGAACCGGGCGAGATCCTCCTCGACCGCGTCGGACAGGCGGGCCCGCAGCCTGGTCGTCAGCCCCTGCAGAACGCGCCGTATCTGGCCCGACAGCACCGTCGGACCCGGCGGCGCAAGCGCGACCATTCGGCTGATTATGTCCGTCGCGGTCTCTACGCCGCCCTCAAGCCCTGCAGTATTGCGAAGCGATGCCCGAGGTTTTCCCGTCGCCATGTGACAGTCCTCCTATAACCTATCAACGTCACGTAGCGACATCCTTTTGTCCGCGAACGTGAGGAGCGCCGGAACGGCCGTAACTTCCGAGAAATAAGCCGAGCGCTCCACAGGTCTGCGATTCGAGGAGAGGTGGATCATGAAGATCAGCCCGCATCTATGCTTTGACGGCCAGTGCGAAGAGGCGTTCGGCGCCTATCGCCGCATACTCGGCGGTACGATTGCCACCATGCTGCGGTACGGCGACTCGCCGATGGCCCCTACCGTCGCGTCGGAGCACCGCGGCAGGATTCTGCATGCGACGCTCCTACTTGGCGACGTGGAGCTGACGGGCGTGGACCTGCTCCCGGATGACTTCCGGATGCCGCAGGGCTTCTTCGTAACCCTCACTTTCGCGCAATCGGCGGAGGGGCAGCGTGTCTTCCAGCAGCTTGCGGAGGGCGGCATCGTGCGGCTCCCGTTCGCCGCGACGTTCTGGTCGCCGGGATTCGGCGTGTTGATCGACCGATTCGGCACGCCGTGGGAGGTCAATACTGAAGGGACGCTGCCGCCGAATTGACGCGCGGGCGAATTCGAGGCTGGATCTGGATTCCGGTCCGTGCGCGAAACCGGAATTGTCTTAATGCTGCAGCGCGGGCGCGGTAGCGTGATACCGAAGCTGCCCGACTGAGTCAAATCTGTTACGGAACTGTCACGCGAGCGCGGTAAAGTGATTTTGAAGCTACCCGGACTGCTTTCTGCGTGATGAGGCCGTGGGATTCCGACAGGCGCATACCGTCGCCGTCGCCGCGCCGAAGTCGGCATCGCGCCAAGCGAAATTGGGTAAGCTGCTCGACATACCATCAAGTTTCATTGCGCAAGCGCGACACGCTTCCGTTCCGGCGTCCGTTGGTCGCTTGCATTCCAACCGGCCGAACGGCTACGTTTCGGCCATGTCACGCACGGACGGGAATCTATGAAGATACATCCGACTCTTGCGGCTGCTGCCGCGCTTCCTTGCCTCGCGCTCGCCATGTTTGGGTGCTCCCCTTCGACCGCACGGGCGCAGGCCGCGCAGAAGAGGGCCGCCGCGGCTGCCGCTTCCGGCGACTTCGCGCTTACGAAGTACGACCTAGAAGTCGCGAGCCCGCAGATCGCGGTCGGCCGCGATGGGACGATTCACGTCGTCTTCGTCGAAGCGACCAAGCGTGGACTGGAGGACTTCGTCTTCTATCGCTCCAGCACGGACGGCGGCAAGTCCTGGACGGCCGCGAGGAACCTTTCGGAGGATATGGCCGGCCTCATGGTCGGCCCCGCGCACATCGCCGTCGACGGCCAGGGGCGTGTTTACGCGGTCTGGCGAGTCGCCGCCGGACCCAATACATTGATACCGCCCAACTCGCGTCAGGCGCACGTGGGCTGCAACCTGGTCTACCGCGTGCTGAGCGGCGGTCAGTGGAGCGCGATCCTTCCGATCAACGAGCCGCAGGCGGATCCCCAGCACCAGCGCGTCGGCATCGACGCATTCTTCGCCGGCGCCGATTCGGCGGGGAAGATGCACGTAGCCTATTCCGTCAGCACCGATGTTTTCCACCCGGAACTCATGTTCCACGCAGGCACGAGCTTCGCGCAGCACTCGCCGGGCATGGGAAACGGCAGCATCGCCCAGGTCGATCTCGATGGCGCGGAGCACAGCAGGCCGCGCGAGGCGTTCCTGACGCCGGTCGTCGTAGCGCCAAGCGGAAACAAGTGCGACGCGCTTACGCTGATAGACGGTTACTTCGATCAGAGCGGCGCGCCGCATATTGTCGCCCAGGCAGATGCGGGCGTCGGGGAGCCGTTCGGACAGAGCCGGATCGTGATCTGCGAGAACGGCAAGCAGTCGCCGGTCGTCACGCTTCCCAGTGCTGATAACGCCCAGTTCCGGGATCCCCCGTGCCTATTCGTCGACGCGCAGGGAAACGAGCACGTAATCGTCGACTTCAAGGGCGGCGAGCAGCACACCATTCGCGACTACGTCGTCGGGACCGGCCAGTATACGGTGGTGAAGGCGGAGAAGCCTAATAACAACCCGCTGCGGGGATTCCAGGTCGGCCAGGGAGCGGGCGGCACCGGGGCGGTGGTGATGGAGCTGAGCGACTCCGGCCTGCCCGGAGAGGCCGATAACTGGCTCGCAGTCTACGACGGCAAGGCGTGGCGACCGGCCGTTCAGCTGACTAACTACAAGGACAAATCCTCTGCCTCATACAAGGCGTTCGGATCCATTTCCTCTGTCACGAGCGTCAGCAGCGCGTCAGCCGGTCCGAACGGGGCCACGACTGTAGATCCGCAGGGCCATGTCTTGCTGGTCTATGAGTCGGACCTGTACGCCAACTTCGCGGTGCAGGGCGCGGTCTCGGGTGTTGGCGGCGGGACGTCAAGGCCGGTGCTGATGTTCCACCGCTTCTGAGCGCGCCGCGAGGCGCGATAGAAGCTGGCGAGGAATAGTAGCCAGTCAGCGTCGCGCGTCGTGAGACGCGGCAGTAGAGGAGGGGATGTGGTAGAGCGCGCTGCGCGTGTGCTCGCGACGGGACTGCGCTTTCCGGAGGGACCGGTGGCGATGCCCGACGGGAGCGTGCTCCTTGTCGAGATCGCCGCCGGCCGGATCCGGCGCGTGGCGCCGAACGGCGAGCTGTCGGTGGTCGCAGAGCCGGGCGGCGGTCCGAATGGCCTGGCGACTGGACCGGACGGCGCGCTCTACTGCTGCAACAACGGCGGTTTCGCCTGGATCGATGCCGAGGGCCACCTGCGCCCATACCGGTGCGCCGAAGACTACGATACAGGGCGCATCGAGCGGATCGACCTTGCAACGGGCGAAATTCAGCGCGTGTACGACCGTTGCGGCGCTAACAGGCTGAGCGGACCCAACGACATCGTGTTCGACCGGAGCGGCGGATTCTGGTTTTCCGATCTCGGCAAGGTGCGCGCGCGCGACCGTGACCATGGCGGCGTATACTGGGCGGCGGCCGACGGCAGCCGCATCGTCGAGGCGGCCCATCCCATCGCCGGCGGCGCGAACGGAATCGGCCTGTCGCCGGACGAGCAGACGCTCTATGTGGCGGAGACCGAAACCGGCCGGCTCTGGGCGTTCGACGTGCTGGAGCCGGGCCTTCTCTATAAGGACGATTGGCCCAGTCCGCATGGCGGCAGGCTGCTCTGCCAGTTTCCTGGCTATCGCCGTCTGGACAGCATGGCGATCACGGCGGCCGGTAACATATGCGTCGCGACTCTGGTTTCGGGGGAGATAACGACGGTTTCTCCGGAAGGCGAGATCATCGATATCGTTACTCTGGACGATCGCATGTCCACCAATCTCTGCTTCGGCGGGCCGGATTTGCGCACGGCGTTCATCACGCTCTCGACAACGGGACGTCTGGTGGAGATGCCGTGGGCCGAGCCGGGGCTGGCACTCAATTTCTCTCCGCAGGTTAGCGGCAATCAGACCTTGGGGTGATCGGTCTCTACGCAGTACGTTCCGTCGGGAAGCGTTACGACGCGGTAGTCGCCGAAGAGGAGTGGCTCGGAGTGGACGAGGCAGAGGTAGGCGCGATAGGCCATCTCGCGGATTTCGATCTCCGCGTGGGGGCTGGCGCGCATCTCAAGGATATGCCGCCAGGCGCGGACGTTGGCGGTCACTACGATGGGCGCCTCGGTTTCGTTGGGAAGCACGCTGCGCGCGGCCTGCTGCACCTTCTTCCGCAGGTCGGTCCGCGCTTCGCCGGATAGGATCTCCGACCCTGCCTTCTGCTGCGCGATCAGCCGCTCCGCGACGGCGGCGTACTCGGCCGCCGCGCGGTCGATGCGACTCTCGAACGCCGCGTGCAGCTCCGCATCCGCCTGGTACTCCGGCCGCTCGACGAAGCGGAGCACCGTGCCGGAGACATATCGCTGCGAGACTTGCGACACGCCGACGCCCGCGCGATGCCGGACCAGCTCGTGCGTGACGCTGCGCGAGATGCCATGGAACAGCAGCGTGAAGTTGGCGTGCTCCAGCACCGAGCCGTGTCCGGACTCCATAATGTTGCGGAAATAGCGGGCCGCGTCGGCGTTGTAGGTGCGTTTGGGACCGAAGCTGGCGTAGCAGACCTGGCCCGCCGCTTTGCAGAGCCGCGCGGCCGGCGTCAGCCCGGTCGGATCGTCGAGGTATCGCGGGAAGCGGAGGTCCGGGTCGAATCCCGCCAGAAAGTCGGCCATGCCGCCGATGGAGACATCGGGCCGTGCCAGCATCGCCACGCCGGGCGCGCGAAGATAGGCCGTGCCGATCGAGGTTCGGGCGACCGGAGAAGGCACGAGCGGAAATCCGCCTTCCGACTCCTGGACTATCGTGCTCAGAGTGAATTGACCAGAAGCTCGCTCAGGTTGGCGAGGCCCAGGGGAACCGTCGAAACCTTGCGCTTGATTCGGGCGAGCGCATTGTCGACGGACTTGGTTTTGCAGTGGAGCTCCAGCGCGATCTCACGGTACGACTTGCCGATCTGGTAGCCCGCGAGGACGTTCAGCTCGAAGTCGGAAAGCATCTGCTTCAGCATCTCGTGCAGCACCTTCGTGTCTTCGCCCTGAATCACCAGGTCCTCGGGATCCTGCATTTCGGTGGAGGGGATGATGTCGGATAGGTTCCAGTCGGGTCCGGAGTCTTCGGCGGGGCTTTCGAGCGAGAGGGAGGTGTTCAGCGGCATCTGCTTCTGGCGGGTAGCGGTCTTGATCGCCGTGATGATATGGCGCTGGATACACACCTTCGCGAATGCCGGGAATGAGATCGCCTTGTCGCACCGGAAGTCGACTATCGCCTGCCACAGCCCGATCATTCCGACCTGGAGCAGATCCTCCTTCTCGGCGCCGACAAGGAAATAGGATTTGACCTTCGTTCGTACCAGGTTGCGGTATTTGTAAAGCAGAAATTCCGAGGCCGACTCGTCGCCCCTTTGCGCCCGCTCGACTATCTCCCGGTCCGCCAGGTCCGCGAACTTCAGATGGCAAGGCGGGAGACTCTGCTGCAATTCGATAATCACCCTGTACCCTCGATCCGTTAGGATATTGGCGTGGTCGTCAGGCTGCGTAGCACGAAGTCGGGGCGCTGCCGGAGGCGGTAATGCAGCGGCGATCTTCGCAAAGTATTATACAAGATTGCTTTAGGGAATTCAACCCTCGTGCCGGAATAAGAAGGAATTTGGGATTCGCCGTCGAATCGAACCTGTTAAGTCGCCTGACGCTGATCGCTGCGTCAGGCGATATACGCGTTCCGCGCCCGTTCGCTGCTCGATGAAGCGTCTAGGCGAATGCGAGCGCCGCCTCGAAAAGCGACAACTCGTCCGTCTCCTGCGGACCGGGGTCGGCGGCATGCTCCTGGCGATCGCAGGTCTGCACGGTGTCCAGGTGCGCCACCAGCCACTCGGCGAAGAGCCGTGCCTCCGCGCGCTTCCCCAGGCCTTCCGCCCGGTTCTTACCAATGAGCGCCATAAGCTGTGCCTGGTGCTGTCCGCGCCGGTCGTTGGCTTCCTCGAACTGGTGGTAGAGCGCATCGATACGCTCGACGGACTGCTCCGCCGCGGTCACGTCCTTGAACCTGAGCACACCGCGGAACATGCGCGCGTAGGCGTTTGGCGCAACCGAGCTGGTGTATAGATCGCTGTACTCGCTCGGCTTGCCGCTCGCGACCAGGCAGTTCGCGATATAGCTGGGCGAGCACTCCAGCATCCGCGCGATCTCCTCCACGCTCCTGCCCGCCCCATGCAGCGATATAGCAAGCTCTTTCTTGGTCATTCGTTTCAATGTCTTGATCCTCGCAATTGCCGATTCCACTCTCATATGGATACTACGCGGATGCTCTTCAAAGCGGAAACGACTCCTGGCTTCAGGTGTTCGGTATTCAGGTATTCTGTATTCAGGTGTTCAGGAGGGCTCGCCTACCGCCTCCGGGCTCGCTGACCACCGAACGCCCGAACAACGAATACCTGAACACCCTTGCTGTGCGGCGTTGACTTCGCGGCGGCCTCCGTGCCATACTGCTCCGGTCGCGCCGCGCTGACCGCGCAATACCCGCCCGCCCTTCCGAATCGTCCGCCCGGTCGCCCCAAGACATGAAACGCTCGCCGCTCATTATCCTGTTCTTCACGCTGTTCATCGACCTGCTCGGGTTTGGCCTCATCCTGCCGAACATGGCGGTCTACATCCAGCATTACGGCGGCGCGCCGTGGGTCGGCGGGGTGCTGCTCGCCTGCTACTCGGTGACGCAGTTCCTCTTTTCGCCGGTATGGGGACGGCTGTCGGACCGCATAGGGCGGCGCCCGCTAATCCTCCTGAGTCTCATCGGTT
The DNA here is from genome assembly GCA_035295045.1 of Chthonomonadaceae bacterium. Taxonomy (GTDB): domain Bacteria; phylum Armatimonadota; class Chthonomonadetes; order Chthonomonadales; family Chthonomonadaceae; genus DATGJU01. Next base: position 10,361 of record DATGJU010000341.1, on the reverse strand, counting down.
CCGCGATCACCTTCTTCTTCTTCGGATGGGCGCCCAATCTCGCCGTCCTGTTCGCGGCCCGCATCGCGGCCGGCGTCCTCAGCTCTGCGAGCCTGCCGACCGCGCAGGCCTACATCGCGGACGTTACGCCGCCGGAAAAGCGGGCAGGGGGCATGGCGATCATCGGGGCCGCGTTCGGCTGCGGCTTCGCCTTCGGCCCAATCCTCGGGGGCGTGTTGAGCCAGCACCCGATCGCCCCGATCACCGGGCTGGCCATGCCGGCCTACGGGGCGGCGCTGCTGTCGCTCGCCAACTTCATCGGAGCGGTCCTGTTTCTGCCGGAGACGCACCACGATCGAACCGCCTCGGACCACTCCACGGAGCGGGGGCTGCTGGACGTATTCCCGGACCTCGCTCGCGCGATGGCCGGCCCGATCCTCGGCCCGCCGCTCACGGTCTACGCCTTTGCGACGTTCGCGTTCACCGCCGTCGAATCGTCCTTTTCGTGGCTCATTGTCCGGCGGTTCGATCCGCTCATTCGCCAGACCGCGCGCGTGGGGTGGGAGCGGGCGCACCCGGGCCGGCTCTTCGCAACGTTGCCGCTGCACACGCACGCCGGCCTTGTTACACAGCAGGACCTGGTCGACAAGGCCGCAATCGGTGCGACGACCAGCGTATTCATCGTCGTGGGCGTGACGATCGTGATTACGCAGTTCGCAGTGATGAGCGGTCTGGCGCGCCGTATTGGCGAGCGCCGGCTCGTGGTCTTCGGCGCCCTGCTGCTTACGGCCACGCTTGTCGCGATCGCCTTTGCGCGGGACCTGACCTGGATCAGGGTGCTGAGCGCGCTGATCGCCGTTGGCAATGGCGTGATGAATCCGTCGCTCAGCTCGCTGATAACGCAGGCCGCGGGATCGCGGAACCGCGGCGCCGTCAGCGGCGCGCAGCAGGGCCTTGGCAGCCTCGCGCGCGTTATCGCGCCTCCGATCAACAATGCTCTCGTCGGGGTCTGGACCGCGATCCCGTTCCTTGCCTCGTCCGTGATCATGGCCGGAGCATTCCTGCTCAGTCTGCGACTGCGTCCGATCATCGGGGACGATCCCCCTCGCGACGATCCGCCGGACGCGCCGGAATATGCTGCGGACGCTTAGGAATCGGGGCGCGGGTGGTCGTGCGCGAAGTGTGGGTTGCTGTTCCGGTCAGTAGGGCAAGCGGGAAACACAGTACTGCGGCGGTCGATTGGACCGGGATGCGGCTGCAGTTCCGGGACGCGTGGGCCGGCAGTTCGTCCCGCATTCTGGTGAATTGACGCAGACGAGTAAACTATTCGGAACATTCGATCGCGCCTGTCCGTCATCAATCGAAGAGCGCACGGGAACAGCCCGTGAGCGCTCTCGCGCCACGCTGGCAACCCACGGTAATTCGGTGCGTCCCGTCGAAGGAACTCGATAGACCCGTGGCGCGAACCAAATCGACGTGACCGCTATCCACTGTCATCAACGCACGGATGGACGGCGATCGGGAGATGACACGCAATGGCAAGACGATCAGCAAACATGGCGTCCAGCAGCGTCGGAACGCGCGATCAGATGGGCGCGGAATCGGGTGGCGAGCACGTAACCGGTCGCGGGTGGCACGGAAATCCGGAGGGCCACGCGGAGGCCGGGCGGAAGGGCGGCCGCAAGGTCTCGCAAAATCGGTCTCATATGGCGGAGATAGGCAAGCGGGGCGGCTCCAAGGTCGCGCAGGACCGCCAGCACATGGCCGAAATCGGACGGCGGGGCGGCTCCAAGGTCGCGCAGGACCGCCAGCATATGGCCCAGATCGGCAAAAAGGGCGGCGAGAGCAAGTAGGCGAGGGGGTGTTTGGTGTTTGGTGTTCGCACCTTCTCTGTTCGCACGGTCCGGCCCAAACACCCAACACCCAACACCTGAACGCCACTCACCAGTCCGCGACCGAGCCGTCGTCGGGATGGAACCAGCGGCCGACGTCCGGCAGGGCGCCGAGCGGGCGATCCGCGATCCATGCCTCGTCCAGCTCGATCCCGAGGCCTGGCTTCTGCGGCAGGTCGACGTAGCCGTCCGTGACGACGAACGGCTCCTTCAGGTAGCCCGCGCCCAGGCCGATCGGGTCGACGAACTCCTGGATAAGGAAGTTGGGAGTGCAGGCGTCGATCTGCAGGCAGGCGGCCAAGTTGATCGGCCCGTACGGGTTGTGCGGCGCGAGCGCGGCGTACCATGTTTCAGCCATCGCGCCGATCTGCCGTGACTCGAAGATGCCCCCGCAGATGCACGGATCCGGCTGCAAGATGCTAGCAGCGCCGCGCTCCAGCACCTCGCGGAACGCCCACTTAGTGAACAGACGCTCGCCGGTCGCGATCGGCGTCTTGGACTTTGCGGTGAACCGAGCCAGCGCCTCGACATTCTCCGGAAGCACCGGCTCCTCTATGAACATCGGGTGGAACGGCCGGATCTCCTCCTCGAGCCACATCGCCATCGTTGGGTTGACCCGGCCGTGGAAGTCGAGCAGGATGTCCACGTCGCTCCCGACCGCCTCGCGTACCGCCTGGACGCGACGCCCAGCCTGCTCCACGATGCCATAGTGGTCCACCACGTGCACCTTCTCGAACGGGCAGAACTTCATGGCCGTGTAGCCGCGCGCCACTACCTCCTTCGCGCTCGCGGCCAGTTCGGCCGGCGTACTGCCGCGGGGCCGTGTATAGACGCGGATGCGGTCCCGCACGGCTCCTCCGAGGAGCTGCCACACCGGCGCGCCCAGGGACTTGCCGAGGATGTCCCAGAGGCACATCTCCAGGCCGCTGATAGCCGCGCAGAGCGTAGGCCCGCCGCGCCAGAAGGCACCGCGATACATGCTCTGCCAGTGATGAGTCACGCGGCGCGGGTCCTCGCCGATCAGATGATGCTCGTAGCTCCGCACCGCCTCCGCGACCACGGGCGCCTTATCGCCAAGGCACTCGCCATAACCCGTCAATCCCTCGTCCGTCTCGATGGCCACGAACAGCCAGCGGGGCTGAACGGGGATCGTGCGAACGCGCGTTATCTTCATTGTTTGGCTCCAGCGGACAGATTGACGGCACTCGACAATCGGCGCCGACATTCCAGAGCGTGTATTGTGCGGACGGCCCGTCGCTTCCTCCCACTGCCGATTGCCGACTGCCGAAAGCCTGCTACGTGGCCGTCAGCGCGTGCCAGCCGTACCAGACGCAGGCCCATGGTATGCGGCTGTCGCGCGCGATGCGCCACGCCGCGCGCCAATAGGCCGAGCGCAGCAGGCGGTGCCCGCGGAAATCCGGGCGCGCCTTCCGGGCAGCGGCCAGACGCTCGCGGGACAACGCGAACCGCTCGCCCGGCGTGGACCCATCGTCGCTGTCGCTCGCCATCGCCTCCATCGCCTGGGCCACCCAGTAGAGGAACTGGTAGAACTTTTGCAGGTCGTCCGGCTCCCTCCCCTGAAGGAACCTGGCGAGCCGGTCGACCACGGCTCGATCGCCCGCCAGCCCGGCGTCGATCGTGAGCCAGAGCGCGTGATTCACGGTCGCCTGGTCCTCTTCCAGCTCCAGCGCCGCGCGACTTACGTCTGCCGCGTCGGCTTCCTGCCGGTTGTAGCGCAATGCGATTGCGCGGTTCATCAGCATCCAGGGGCCCGCGCCGTCCCGCACGCGCCAATCGTTCGTCCAGCGCACCACCTCGGGATAGTCGCGCAGGCTGAGCAGGCCGTATGCGATTGCGGCCCAGCCCGGCGTAGAGGCTCGCGCCCAGCCGCGGTTCGCCTCGACGAATCTATGCAGGTCGGCGGACCGGTTCGCGCGCTCCATCGCGCCGATCCAGCCGCTGGCCGCCCGGCCCTTGAGCGCGTCGGTGGCGGCGAGCGGCGCGAGTCTTTCCGCCTCCTGCCACAAGTTCTGCTGCGCGCAGGCGCGCGCCCAGAGCGCTCCCACCTCTGCCTGGGCCGCGCTATTGCCGAGCAGCGGCTCGCATGCCGCCCGCACGTCCGCCGTCATTCCGGCGGCCTGCAGCGCCTCGTCCGCATGCTGCAGCGCGCCCTCGTGGCGTCCGGGCAGCAGGCCCAGCTCCTGGAGCAGCGCGCTTGCCCGGACGCCGTCTCTGCGCTTTGCCGCGACCTGGATGGCGAGGGCCAGCGGCCAGCCCTCGTGCCGATGCGCCAGAACGATCCGGATCGTTTCATCGGCCTCCGCGAAGGCGCCCGATTCAAGCTGCGCCGCGACCAGCGTGAACGCGCCGTACTCGTACGAAGGGTCCAGCTCCAGCGAGCGGCGCAGCGCGGCCCAGCCGTCGGCCGTCTGCTTGGCCTCCAGCAGCGCGTAGCCGAGATAGCCCCATGCGGTCGGATTGTGGGGCCTGAGCCGTGTCATGCGTCTCGCCGCGTCGATCGCGCCGTTCAGGTCCTTAAGCTCTTTGCGCCACTCCAGCAGCGCCAGCCAGCCCTCGTAATAGGAGGGATCGGTGAGCAGGGCGGAGTCCAGCATGCGCACCGCGGCCCGCAGATCGCCGCGGTCCGCCGCAATCTGCGCGAGGCGCGCGCGGAGGCGGATCGGCAGGCCGGATTCGGGCGTATTCGGCAATGAGCAAGCTGCGATCGCCTCCGTGAAGCGCCGCTCCGCGGAGAGGAGCGTGGCCTTCAGGTCGCGCGCCTCGTAGCAGCGCGGGTCGAGGCGAATGGCGTGGTCCAGCGCCTCGAGCCGCTCCGCGAGCTCAGAGGGTCGATGGAGCACGCGCGCCAGCGTGATCCAGGAGCGCGGATCGCGTGGGCGCCGCGCCGCCAGCTCGCGCGCGGTCTGGTCGGCCTCCGCGGCGCGGCCGAGTTCGCTGCTCCAGGGTCGCAAGACCGCCCAGGCCCACGTATTTGTAGGATCGAGCCGCAAGATGTGATGGACTCGCGCTACCGCCGCGTCTCGCGCGTTGGTCACCCAGAGATGGTAGGCGAGCGACGCATGGTTCTGCGGATCGAGGGGGTCCATCGCGATAGCCCGCTCAAGCAGCTCGCGGCCCCGGTCGATCTCGCCGCTCGTCGTCCATGAATCCGCCAGGGCGCGCAGCAGCTCGCAGTCCGCCGGCGTAACGCTCAGCGCCTGCTGGAGCGCCTCGCGCTCGCCGGCGTGGTCGCCGCGCGCCGCCTTCACGGCCGCGAGGTCCTGCCAGAGCTGCGGAGTGAGCGGGAAGCGGCCCGTCGCCTCCTCGGCGATCCGCTGCGCATCCGGGAGGCGGTCCGTCTCGCGAAGTTCGTCGATCCACGCCGACCATGCCTGCCACAGATCGGGCCGGGCCTGGAGCACGCGCCAGACCAGCCCATCCACCTCTTCCGGCCGCAGCATGCGGTGCGCATACCAGCGGAAGCCGAGCAGGCTCTCGCCGAACAGCGTCTGGTTTGCCATCTCGTTCGCCGCGAACTGCAGCACCTCGCGCGTTTCGTCCGCCGTGTCGCAGAGCTCGATCAGCCGCTTGAGGGCGAAGACGTCGTCGATCCGAAGCGTGAGCGCGCGACGGAATGCCTGCCGCGCTGCTTTCGTCTCGCCGGCAGCGGCCTTCACCTCGCCGACTATCGCAACGCTGGACGAGTTCAACGGATCGATCGCCTCGGCCGTCTCCGCCTCGGCCAGCGCCTCGTCGAAGCGCCGCTCCTCCGCGAGAACCAGCGCAAGCTCGCGGCGGCACCAGGAATCGACGCTGTCGATCGCCTTCAGCCGGTTCAGCACCTCGATCTGGCGCGGCGGATCGTCCTGGCCGCGAAGCCACACGGCCCATTGGCGGTGGACGCCCGCATGGTGCGGAAATCGCGCGGCGAGGGTTTCGTAGTGGCGCGCGGCCGCGACGGGCCCCTCCGTCTGCGTGAGCAGGCGCGCGATCGCCTCCAGGGCGTCCATGGCGAGCGGCTCGGCCTCGGCGATCTCGCGCCACGCGCTCAGCGACTGCGCCGTGTCGCCGCGAAGATCGGCGAGGCCTGCGACTCCTCTCAGCCAGGACGCGCGGGTGGTATGCCCCTGCGCGCGGCCAAGATAGGACTCCGCCTCCGCGAAGCGCCCGTAGCGCGCGGTTGCGTCCACCGCGAAGAGCAGGAGGTCGGAGTCGTCCGGCCGCAGCGCCAGCGCGGCCTCCAGCACGCCGAACATCTCCTGCTGCCGGCCGAGCTGCTCCAGCGCGCCGAACAGCGTGATAGCCGGCTGCGCCGAGCGTCCGCCGTGCCGGTCGAATCGGCTTCGCAGGAACGCCGTCGCCTCGTCCGCGCGCCGGAGCCAGCACGCCGCGACGAAGTAGGAGCGGGAGAGCGACTCGGAGAACGGCTCCAGGCAGGCGGCGAAGCGGTACAGCTCCGTCGCCTCCTCGAACTCGCGAGCGCGCCAGTGAACCGTCGCCAGCGTGTGATAGTTCTCGCCGTCCGTCGGAGCATAGCGCATGGCGCGGGCCAGCAGCGTCACCACGCGCGGATGCTCCCGCGCGTCGTCGCTCAGCTCCCGCGCATACTGCTGCCAGAAGATCGGGGCCATTCGCTGCGTCTGAGCCTGCGCGTCCGCTCGCGCCGCGCCGGCGTCGTCCGTCTTGGGAATGGGACGGCTCGTCAGCGCTTCCAGCAGGCTAAGCCGTTCCTCCCGCCGATCCAGCTCGCGGAGGCATCGGAGGTGCGCCACCGCCAGGTTCGGCTCGTCCGGGAACTGCTCGCGCATCGCCTCGATCACGGCGAGGTGCGCCGGCAGGTCGGAGTCGTACGCTGCGATGGCGCGCCGCGCGTGCAGCGTGACCGGATGGTCCGGCGCTGCCGCCGCTATCTCTGCGATCTTTGCGGCCGCCTCCGGCCGGCGGTGCTCCTTCAGCGCTCGCTCGACGGCGTGCAGCCCGTCGTAGAGCGCGGCGTCTTGAAGCTCAAGCCCGTCCAGCAGCTCCCGCCGGTCCTCCGGGACCATCGCGAGGCCGCGCGGACCGTACGGGAGCAGGCTCTTCAGCATCTCCGGACCGAGCGGGGACAGAAGGTAAGGCGTGAACGGATCCCGGATGAGCAGCGTGCCCTGACGCTCGTCGTAACCGACGATAGCCTGCAGGTGCGCATAGCCCGGCCCGGCCGTCGTCAGCGTGAACGGTATCCCCCGATCTACCAGCGCCCTTGCGGCTTCCCACGTGACCATGAACTCCCGCGTCTGCCAGCCGTGCGAATCGGCCCACGCGCGCTCGCTGTGCCATGGCGTTCCGTCGTAGCAGATCGCCTCGGCGATCTCCAGGTGATCGGCGGGCATCTTCCAGAAGCTGCTGAGCGCGGAGAGCGTCGCGGGAGCACAGGTCATGTGGTGCTGGCGGACGAAGCCGACAGTCAGCACGACCCTCCGCGCCGCCGCTCCCGCCGCCTCGATGTGACTCGCGATCTCCGTGAAGTAGGGGATGTCGCAAGAGCGGGCCTGCGTGACGGCCTCCCCATAGTCGCCCAGCGCGTAGGCGATCTCGAAGGCGCAGGCGGCGGCCCATTTCGCGTAGGCATCCTCCGCCAGCGGCATCCGCTCAACTGCCTGGGCGAGCGACCGCCGCGCCTCCTCGTACAGGCGAAGCTCGATCTGGAGGGTGGTAAGCTGGGCGGAGATGAAGCTGCTCTCGGTGTGCGTGGCGGCGTCGGTCAGAACCGCGAGAGCCTCCGCGTCGCGCCCCAGAAGGTGCAGCAGGTGCGCCGCGGAGTGTGCCGCGGGCCCGTAGTGCGGACGACAGGACAGGGAGCGGCTCGCGACGGCCAGCGCCTCATCGTACCGGTCCTCCGCCTCCAGGACGCCGGCCCGCTCGAGCAGAATCCACGGATGGTCCGGCGCAAGCTGGTCCGCCCGGTCCAGCGCGGCGTAGGCGCGGTCGAAATCGCGCAGGGAGCCGAGGATCGAGGCCTGCAGCGCGTGCCACTCGGCCAGGCGTTCGTTCGCCGGCCCCCGTGCCGCCATCGGCTTTGTCGGCGCGCCGCCGCCGTCGGGCGGCGCGCTCGCGAGCGCCGCTGCGGGAAGGGGCTTGCGGGCCAGCTTCCAGGCGGCGAGCGGTCCGCTCCGGCGGAGCACGGTGCGCACGTAGAAGTAGCGCGCATCAAGGCTGGCGCGGTCCGAGCGATACGTCCGATAGAAGAGGGCCGCGGCCCGCGCATCGCCGCCGAGCTGGGATAGCAGGCGCGCCGCGATCAGACGGGCGCCTGTGCCCTCGATCGCTTCGGGCTCGCCGAAGCCCTTGAGGAGTCCGTAGGCCTGGAGAAAGAGCCCGTCGTCGTAGAGCGCGTGGATCTGCTCCAGCGCGGAAGCGGTAATCTGCACGTCGACCTCGGCCAGGTAAGAATAGTGAACTACAACGCGATCCGGTACGGCCGGGGCCGCCCCTTAATGGTGACACAAGATGGGGCGCGAAGGTTGCGTGAGGGGCGCCCGCCGTTCCTTGACGTACGGGCCGAGACGAGTTATACTCATATTGCGAGGATCGATCCATAGTTCGAAATGTGAATACCCGGAGAGGTGGCCGAGTGGTCGATGGCACCTGTCTTGAAAACAGGACGCCCGCAAGGGCGCGCAGGTTCGAATCCTGTCCTCTCCTTTTCAAAACCGGGCCCTTTGCTCGCTTTATTGAGGGCAAGAAGGCCAGTTTGCTAACGGATTGCTAACATTTGAATTTGATCGGTTCAGATTCGCCCGGCTTTTCCCGACTGGCCATGCTTTCATCGAACGAAGTTCGTTCGCAGTGGGCCGGTGACCGCCAGCATAGATGCGTGGTTGCCAGGAGACGATTCCGGCGGTTAGTCCACGCCGAACAATTCTCTCGCAATTTGGAATCCACCACCGTTACGGCCGATCGCTGCCCGTCCGCGGGTCCGTCTCAGCCGCGGCGACTTTTGTGGCGGCATCTCTGCTGCGTCCTGTGGCGCAGCCGGCCTCACCGCAGCTAATTCGAGGGTACCTCTCATCGTGGAAGTCATCATCACCCTGGCTCTCCTTGGCATCGGAGTCGCAATCGTGGTTTCCACTCTAGCGGTCCGATGGGTCCGTAACAATGCATTGCCTGTGCTCTCCACGCCCGCCCGCGTGGTAGCCAAGCAAACAGGATATGAGAAATGGCGAAACAACAGAAGGCTTCGCACCCTGAACCTCTACTATGCGACATTTGAATTGGACACCGGACAGCGCATCGAGTTCTCAGTAGGCGACAATCAATTTGGCGCACTTATCGTCGGAGATCAGGGCACGCTAACCTACCAGGGCACGCGTTATCGCGGCTTTCAGCACGTCGGACGGTGAGCTATCCTCGGGGGTTGCGTGGTGAAGCGATTCCGCTCGCAGCATGCATCTTTGCCGTGGTCGATGCGCTTCGGTCGTACCGCCCTTACAAACTGGCATGGACATTCACCGAGGCGCTGTCCCATATCCGCGCCCAAGCGGGAAAGCACTTCGATCCCAAGGCGGTAACGGCGCTGGAGCAGGTTCTCATGGATTTGCAGGTCGGGAAGGACGACTGCTTCGCGTAGCTTCGTGATGCATCCTGAGAGCTGCTTCCAACGGAGCCAGCCAATATATCGAAGAGCGCAACGACAATTCGCACATTGCCGTGCTGCGGCGAAGGAGGCAAACCTCATCAATGCGGAGTATCCTCTACCCGTGAGCTTCCTGCGATCCGTTGGCGCGACCCGCGCGGCCGGTCCGAGTGGGCCGGTCCGTGTGGTCGGGCATCGCTGGTGACGTGCCATGTGCGTGTGCGACGCCTTGGGCGACGCCACACAATTCTCGAAAGCCGCCGGACACCGGGGAGACTTCGTGAAACAGAGTCGACCCACTGGAGTGGCAGCGCGCCATAAGAAAGCGTATGGCGCTACATAAGAGCTGCCATATGCTGTTTCGCACGGTCGGGATTTGCTTACGGATTGCTAACAAACCTGCCACGACCCACCGGTACCGTACGGGACCAGATGGTATAATCGGCCTAGCAAACGAGACTGAGCGGTACACTTGAAGGCGGATTGGGACCCGCAGGGAGGGCGAACACCTCACCTTAAAACAGGACGCCCGCAAGGGCGCGCAGGTTCGAATCCTGTCCTCTCCTTCTTAGAGTTCACTGCTTGCCGAGCGTTTTGGCGGACGGGACGGAGACGAATCCGGGGCCGTTGGGAACGAACGAGTAGCGCCCTATCGCGCGATCGAGCTGGCCGCGGCTCTGGTTGTAGTCGTAAAGAGCGTTGACCTGGTTGGTTTCCGCGAGGGTGAGAGCGGCTTGCGCGTCGCTTACTTCCAGGAGCGGCGAAAGGCCGGCGCGCGTGGCGACACCCGCGTTGTAGCGGGTTCGGGCAAGGTCGAAGGCCTCGCGCGCCTGCGCCAGCGCCTGATTCGCTACGGCGACCTGGTCGCGCGCCTG
>DATGJU010000340.1:0-16225 GCA_035295045.1 Chthonomonadaceae bacterium | reverse complement strand
CGGATCGCCCGGATCGATTGCGCGACCGAATTCAGGGTACGCTTACACGAATCGTGGTCCTTGAAGCCAAGTCCCTGACTTGCGCCGCAAGACCTGCGAGCGTCGCGGGATAGATGCGGCACGTCCCCTCTCGCCCTGCGACGGCCAGCCACCGCCCGTCCGGAGAGTAGGCTAACCAGTTGAGCGCATCTGGATTGTGGCGAAGTCGGTAGTACGGCTGGACTGTCGCGGATTGGACGTGAGCGATGTCCCAAATATAGGCAGACCGGTCCACGCTGGACCCGGCTATTTGCGTTCCATCCGGCGAGAAGGCGGCGCACGTTACGGCCCCAGTCGGTCCGGCAAGCGTATGAACGAGTGCTCCGTCCGCGACTCGCCAGACGTAGGCCAGGTGATCTCGGTCCGCGGAAACCACGAACTGACCGTCCGGCGAGAAAGCGGCCATCGCGGGGTAGTCCAACGGCGGCTTCGGACCAGTACGGCGCCCGGCAGGCAGTAGAGTTCGCCGGAGCGCTCCCTCTGTCGCATCCCAGATTCGCACGGCGCCATCTCGGCCGGCCGTGACGATTTTGCCGCCGTCGGGCGAAAAGAACGCGCTGTTCGCGCCGCCGGCATGCGCGGCGATCTCCCGAACGAACTTCCCTTCCGGGCACGTCCAAAGCCTGACGTGGCCATCTTCCGCTGCGGTTACAATGCGCGACGCGTCCGGCGAGAACGCCGCGGTGTTGACCCTGTTCGGGTGTCCGTTGAGCACGGCTAGTGGCGATTGGTTGGGATTATCGTCGGGGTGTTTGAACTTCCAGATGCACGCCGCGCCATTATCGTGGGCGCTGACGACCCAGTGCTGATCTCTCGACACTTCCGCGAAACGGCATGGACCAATACTAGGGTAAAGGTGGCCGGCGTGTCGGTTGGTCGGCCAGTCCCACAGGTGCACCTGGCCATCGGTGCCGGAACACAGGACCGTCTGGCTATCGCCAGCGAAGGTCGAAGCCGATGCGGCTCCATTCATATAGGCGTACACCGGAGCAGAGAAGCGCCACACGTCGGCCGTCCTGTCCGCGCTCGCCGTGGCAATGAGGTTCGGATCCCGGCAGCATCGAACGCTCCACACCGTATCGGCATGCGACTGCAATACGAACAGCGGCGCCCTGTTCGTAGAGAAGGGCCAGACCGCAACCGTGCGGTCGGCTCCCGTCGTCGCGACGAACTCATTGTTCCAAAGCAGGTCCAGGTCCCACACGTCGCCGGTGTGGCCAGGATAGTCAAGGGCGAACCTGCCTGTCTTCCAGTCCCAGAGCTGAACAGTGCGGTCCGCGCCGCCTGAGAGGATCGAATCGCTGAACGAGCTGAAGTGCACGGAGTGAACAGCGCCGCCCTGGTGGCCCTCCGCGTGCCCGGCATAGAGTTGCAGAATCCGGTGGCTCGCAACGTCCCACACTCTAACCCTGCCGTCCCCACTCCCCGTTGCAAGCCACTTTGCGTTTGGAGAGAACGCTATGGACCACAGGTGTGGGGCGCCGTTGCCGTCGGGCTTGGCGGCTCCCAGCACCGCCGGCTTTTCCCGTTCCCGCGTCCATAGCCAGCCAAGTGCCTTGTGTGAGCGGCTGGCAGTATTGAACGGTTTCAGATCCCATAACAGCGCCGCGTTGCCCGGCCCCGTAGTCGCGAGCCACTGTAGGTCCCCAGATATCGCGAATGTCGTAAAGTGACTCGACCTGGCATCGACGGTAAGCAGCGGGCGCGTCTGAACCAGACCGCGAAATCCGGCGTCCCAGAGCTTGACCCGGCCCGTGTCATCGGCAGTAACGATCAAGCGATCGTCCGCCGAAAAGGCGGCGGCATCGATGGTCAGATCGGCGTCGGCCTCCGCGAGAACGGCGAGCCTTTGCAACAGGTTTCCCGTGGATACGTCCCACACATAGCAGAAGCGGCCGTGGCCCGCGGTCAGGAGCCGGTGCCCACCGGGCCGCGTCATTACTCCGTCACGGAACTCACCGTGATCGAAGTCGGCGCAGGTGACTCCGCCCGGGTGCGTGATCAACAGGTGCCGGTAAATTCCCACGGTTGCGGCGTCGGCGAGGCCTTGCGCTGCCTCGGGCGAGGGTCGGAGGTTCGCGTCCAGGAATGGCTCAACTCCCTTGATCGCATACTTTGCGGCGTCTAGCTCCGATCCCGACTGGCTCGAAAGTGCGGAAGCGACGGGTCCCGCCTCCTTCCCAACTCTATCCGCTAGCGCCGCGAATTCGCTCTGCAGCGTTCGGAAGCTGGCGGCGGCTTCGCGCATCCTGCGTTCACGATTCGAAAGTTCTTTCTGCTCTTCCTCAATTCTGCCGGTCAGGTCGCCGACCGTGCGTGTCTTTGCTGCAACCGCGCTGTTAACTTCGCGAAGCGTCTGTCGGGCACTGTCGAGCTGCTTCTGCGCCTTCGTCTTGAGAGCGGCTTCGTCCCGCGCACGTCGCTCTGCGGCTGTTCTGCCGCCGGCCTCCACCGCGGCGCGCTGGGAGGCGTAGACAGTCATCCCGAGCAGAGCGAGAACCGTGGCCCAGATGAGCGACGCTCGGATTACCCCCTGCCTCACGGCCCTCCGCTGGCGCTGGACCTCTGCGCCGGGCATATTTGCAGCGATCCAGCGTTTTCCGAACGCGCGCTCATAGACGCGGTTGCGCACGCGGGCTTCGGTGCCGACGACGGTGCGCTTGGCCGTTATAATCCCTGCGAGCCTGAGGCGGTTGAGCAGTGCGTCGGCGCTGTCCGGGACCGTGCGCCTTCCGGCACGGAGAATGTGGTCGAGCAACGAAAGGATATCGGCCCGGCTATCCGCGTCGTGCAGAAGCTGCCGGCCGACAAACTGTAGATTGTCTTCCTGCTCAAGCGCCTGCGGAAGAAGGAAGAGGTCCTTGCAAAGCGCATCCACTTCCCTGGCGGATAAGGACCGGTCCTCTTGCGCCAGCCTGTCGCACAGCTTTTGCGATAGGTACGGGTGGCCGGCAGTCCAATGCCACGCGCGCTTTAGCTGCACTGCACGCTCGCTCGGATCGCCTTTCAGTCCGCCCGCAAGAGGGTGCATCTCATCGAGGACAAAGTCGCGCACCTCAATTCTTCGGCCGACATTAAAGGGCGTCGTCGAGGGATCCCGAATCAGGTCCGATGGGAGCGCGACGCCGAGCAGGCAGAAAGTTACCGATTCACGCGTTGCGGCGGTGGCGCGACGGTTATAAGACTCGCGAATGAGGGCAAAGAATTCATCTGCGCAGAACGGGAGATTGCGGACTGCATCGATTTCATCTACGAAGATCGTAAGCGGCCGATTTAGGTGCGGTACCACGAGGCCATAAAGGCAGTTGAACCATCGACGAGCGTAGCCCAGTCGCTCGTTGGCGAGCCAAAACTGCTCGGCTTCGTCTGCCAGTCCGATTTGCGCCGCCAAGCCGTCCAATAGTCCGAAGTACCACTGTTCCGCGGACAGGTTTCCGCCAAGACTGCTCAGGTCGAGGTGCATCGCGGCGAGACCGTCGTCGCGCAGTCGCTCGGCCGCGCGAACCATTAACGAGGACTTACCCACCTGCCGGGTATCGAGCACATAGCAGAGCTCACCGGCACGAAGTGCCTGGTAAAGATCCTCATCCGCCTGACGCGGTACGTATGAGGGCGCGGCGCCCGGCAGCGTGCCGCCGACCTGGAAGTAGCCTGCATCGTGCAAATTACAGCCGCCCCTCGAGGAACCGGCCGTATAGCGAGCATCGGGGCCGGCCATCGGCCGGATTCTCTCCCGACACGACGCCCGAGCTGCGCAGTCGAAAGAAGGCGGCCTCGGCGCACGGGTCGCCGCGCAGGATCGAGCGCATCGCGTTCGCCAGCTCGGTATCTGCCGCAATGAGCCGAAGCATTCGTACGAGGTGATCATGGAAAGGGCCGTGCGTGTTGAGGGCACGCTCGGTAAACTCCGCGACGGAAAGCGCGTCGGCACGCATTTCCGAGAGCCCACGGGCGAGAAGATACGGGTGACCACCCAGCAGATCCTGAAGCTCGTTCCAGTCGGCAGCGCGCGAGGGCGACCCGCCGAGGCGGTCGCGCAACAGGCCGCGTTCTTCAGCGGTGAAGTCGCCGACGGCAAGACGGGCGCCGACGTTGAACGGTGATTGGTTCAGGTCGCGAACGTAAAGGTGCGCTTCCGTCGCCGTGGCGATGATGACGGTGAGACGGTCCCATCCCAGGTGTTGCTGCGCCGCGTGCTTGGTGTGAAAGCCGCGAAGAAGCGCAAAGAACTCTTCGAAGTAGTTCGTGGAGAATAGCCGATCCACGCCATCGAGCGCCCACACTACAGCCGCGCCACGAGAGAGTATCCGGCGGCGCAGAAAGCTCTCCAAGTTCGCGCCGGCGCCGAGGAATGGCTTCCAGTCCGCGGCCGGCTCGAATTCGGCATCCGCCTGGTCGGCAAGGCGGCCGGTCAGGCGCAGGAAAAACATTTGGCTGTCGCCCAGATCGTCCGTAGCGAACTGCTCTATATCGGTGTGTAGGACCAGACTGGCCGTCTCGCGTGCGAAGGCCATGCCGCGCGCCAGAAGTGAGGACTTCCCTGTCTGCCGCGGGCCCTTGATCAGAGCGATGCTCTCGCGGCGCGAGATGGCGTCCCGCAGCTGCTTGTCTACCGCTCGTTCTATGTAGAACGGACTGTCGGACGGTACCGTGCCGCCTACTGTCTCGGCGACGGACGGATTGGCGCGCTCTGAGACGCGATCCGATGACGACCCGGACGGTTCACGCGCAAGCCGGCAAATCTGAGAAAATCGCTCGCGGATTGGAATAATCCAATCGTCGCGCCATCCGGCGAGAAGCTCCTCGCCATCGTGAAAAGGCGCTAGTGCAGCGCCAGGGGCCGCGCCCTGAGAGAGAGCCAGCTCCAATCGCAAGACGTCTACCTGCTCGCGCGCAATCCGCAGACGCAACGCTCCCTTTCGCGACTCCAAAGCCACTGCGGCCGTTCCAAGCGACTTGCGTAGATACGCAAGGCTCTGACGCAGATTCTGGTTTGTGTCGTAGACGTCCGCCGAACCCCAAAACATTCGCTCAAGCAATCTCTTTTCCACCCACTGCATTGGGTGGAGCGCCAGATAGGCGAAGAACCTGTCCGCCTTCCGCCGGTGAAGCCCCTCCAACGACACACCTTTATACACGATCTCGAACCCTCCGAACATCTTGACGGCCAGACAATTCTCCGCGTTATTGCCATCCATATCGGTCGCTCCCAACAGTAGGTACTGGCCCGATTCTACCGGATAACCGTGCATTTACAACGGCAAATATCGCAGTCACATTTTATTCACGTTTTGGTCACGATCGTATCGGCGTGCAACGGTGCAGAATGTGTATGGACGCGCCAGGGCTCTGAGGGCCCGGCGGTCGCAAACAGCTGGTCCAGGCGCCGGCACGCCTCGCTTGCGCCTGAACGCCGCAGGCGCCTCCGTCGGGACATGTTTCCTTGTGTTGGCGCCGACCAACGTGAATAACGACGCAATATTTTGCGCGACCGGGCGGCGCGCCAACAGCGCGATGCCGCAATGGCCTATTCCTGCTCCTCGACTGCTGGACGTGATGCTGCCTATATCGCGGGACGGCGACTCCTCCCCGATCCCGGTGTTCACCGTCCAGAAGGACGCAAATGGCCGCTATACCGTGACGCTGACGATTACACGGTCGAGCCGGGATGCGATGCACACCTACGCTAACCCTGCCCGGGATACGAAGACTCATCCGCGCTAACACGAGGCCCCAGCCGTGTGGCCGCGCAATTCCAGACTGCCCGGCGCAAGTACCGTGAATTCAGTTGGTTCATAGGAGACATCGACATGCGCACCCTTTTCAGAGTACTTCTGGCCTCGACTATGGCCGCCTGTCTGAGCGCGCCCGCCCTCGCCGCACCGCGTGTCCCGCAGTCGAACGGGATTGCGGGCACCGACGTGATCGCGGCGCGCGCACTGGCCGACATTGAGCGGGCCACGGCCGGCTCCCGGGCGGCCCGCACTGCGGATAAGAGCTCCGACGACGGTCTCGACAGCCGCCGCTTCACGCTGTGGATCGGCGGGCCATTCGAACTGGACTACCGCCCCGGCAGCTCCGGCTCGTTCACTTTTGCAGCCGGGCTCGGCGGCGTGCTCTCCCGCTCCGACGATGGATTCGGCGGCAGCGAAACCACGCTGGCGACCGGCCCGATCGGTGACGTCTACTACTACCCCAACAGAAGGGCGAATGGTCTCGCCCTGGATCTTCGGGTCGGGTCTGCAGACGGCTTCTACGTCGCTCCGGGCATCTACTATGTGTCGCGCGCGAAAGGCGCAATCTGCGGCCGCTTCGGTATCGCCGCTCCCATAGGCGGCCGAGCCATTCCCATTAACGTCGAGGCCGCATTGGGCGTACGCTTCTAGCGGCCGGCCACTCGCGCGCGGTTGGACCGGCGCCGATCGCGCCGCCGGCTCCGCCCGCTCTCCACCGTGCCACGGCCCGGCTGCCTTCGGGATGGACCTTGTCCAAAGAAAGAGGATTCAACATGTTTCACGGATCCATTCGGTTCCTGGTCCCGCTTCTGGCGGGCGCCATGCTGGCGCTGCCCTGTCTATCGCAGGCGGCTCCAGTTCGCCCGCAGGTCGATGCCAATGGCGCACACGCCGTCAGCGAGGAGGCGCAGGTCTACCGAACCGCCAAGTCAGGCGTCGTAACCGTCGAGACGGACTTCGGTCACGGAACCGGATTCGTCTTCGATAAGCGCGGGCTCGTGCTCACCAACCAGCATGTGACGAACGGCACCGACTGGATCGCCCTGCGGTTCGGTCGCGGACTGCGCGTGCCGGCTTCCGTGGTCTGCGAGGACAAGGAGGCGGACGTGGCCGTCGTTTGCTTCAATCCCGAGGCGGTCAAGACCTTCTCGGTGTTGGATCTTGCCGATGCGCATAGCGGCGTACTGGCCGTCGAGGGCGAGCGCGTTCTGGCGATCGGCAATCCGCTGCACCAGGACACGGTCTTGACGACAGGCATCGTCTCGAAGCTCGAAAACGGCGTGATCATCTCAAACGTGAACATCAACCACGGCAGCTCCGGCGGTCCGCTCCTGAACCTCTCCGGCAAGGTGATCGGCATCACCACATTTGGCGACTTCACAGCCCAGGGCGGGCCCGGCATCTCTGGCATCGTAGCAATCGGCAAGGCCGAGCGCGCCATGGCGGAGGCTAACACCAAGATCAGCAGCATGACGCTTCCGTCGAGCGGCCTGCTTCCAGACATCTCAATGGTCCCGGTGCCGCCCGCGGCCCTTACGGAGGCCGCGGAACGATCGATCAAACCGGAGACGATGAAGGTGGCGGGATTCGAAGGCGAGATCATCACGCCCTTTGTGCTAGCTTCGCAACGTGGTGAGCTGGAGCGGGAAGCCGCAAAGAAGAAGGGCCGCCGGCCCTCCACGGGTCGCGGCGTTGATCCGTCGCGCTTTTGGGAGCAGTACGTTGGGACGGTCGATCAGCCCGTCGTTACCGTGATGGTCAGCCCACAAATCGGCGAGACGTCAGGAAGCAAGCGGCGCGGCTTCTGGGGAGCATTCGGCGGCGGGCTGCTTGGCGTGGCCATCATCACGAAGAAATCCTTCGAGTTCAAATCCGAGTTTGCGGCGATGCAGCTTTATCGCGGCGACACGCTCGTCGAACCCGTGCGGAGAAGCCGCGTCGCCTACGAGATATCGGTGGACAATTCGGCCGTGAAGATGAAGGACAAGTCATACCGCGGAGTCTATCAGTACGATCCGTCCGCTTTCGACCCTTCGCAGCCACTGCAGATTCGCGTCTTCAAGGCATCTGACCCCTCCAAATACAGCGTAGTCAAGCTCGACAAGAAGGTTCAGCAGCGCATCTGGGACGAGTTTGCAGCATACCGAGCGGCCTGCGATTCGGCCTCGCCGAGCGTCTCTTCCGGCGCTCCCTAGCTCCGCCGACCGACCCAGCTCATAGGCGCGCCGCCGCTCTCGACGGTGGCGCGCCTTTCGGCCCATGACCTATGCCTGAGAGGAGAATGCGCAATGTCACCAAGTTGGAAAACGCTTCGAACTGCCTGCGCTTTGGCCGTGTCGTCGGCACTCCTGCCAATAATCGGTTGCGGCGGCGGCGGCGGCAACACGAGCGGAGCGGCGACCAATAGCCAGGGCGCCGCGACGGGCCGGCTCGCAGCTAAGACCATCTTCTTGAGTCGGCCGTCAGACGTTCCAATCGCCATAGATGCGGGATCGGTAACGCTGTCCGGCCGGCGTGCGGGCGTTCAGCCAGGCGCCATTCTTCTGAGCAACCAGGGCAGTGGCTTCATCCGCAAGGTCACCGCCGTTTCCGCAACGCCGACGAATACCATCTGCCAGACAACCAATGCGGGGCTGCCCGACGCCTTCGCCGAGCTGCATGCGAAAGCGCATCCGCTATTCAACCGTGCTACGGTTGGAGACATCACCTCCGGCGTTTCCGGCCTCACAATGAAATGGGTGGCGGCTCCGCAAAAGAGCGCATCCACACGCGATACGGATTTCTCGACATTGGAATTGGACTTTGGAAACCTCGGAATCTCTGGCGGCGGTAAGGGATCGTTCTCGATAAACGGATCCGTGGATTTCAACGCGTCGCCCGAGCTGGACGGCGACGTGAACACCGCGCCCGGCGATCTATTTCCGAGCCTCGCAAACTTCAATGCGTCCATAGCCACCAACATGACGGGAACAGTTACCGTCGCGGCCTCGGGGGCGGGCCAGATCGGCATTGATCACAAGTGGTTCGATGACTTCGTAGGGCCGCCGATAGAGGTAGGATGGCTGGTCTTCCGTTTCAAGCTTACTGTCGAATCCGATCTCGAAGGAGAAGCTTCCGGGAACGTAACCCATTCGCAAACGGTAAACGCCTCCGCGAACGCAGGAATATCTTACACGCGCGGAGTAGGCTGGACGACCACTGGCTCGTTCGACCCCTCTCTCGGCGCGAGCGAAACAGGAGTCAACGCCCAATTCTCCGTCAAGTTCGTCCCGGTGAAGGTGACGCTCTCGTGCGAGCTCTATCAGCTCGTCGGTCCGTTTGCCGCCATCGATGCCAATATCACTGCCGCGGGCAAGCAGCAACTCGGTACGGACCCTACTTCCGGCGACCAGGTGCTTGGTATTCAGGCCGACGTGACCGGTGGACTGGAAGCGAGCGTCGGAATCAGCGCAGATCTCCCGGAGGCGATTGCAGACCTCCTTGGCCTGAAAGGCGCTTCCGCAACTTCACCTACGAAGGACTTCCCGCTTAAGAGCGTCCCACTGTTCAGCCACTTCTTCCCGCTGCCAGGTTCGGCTGAGATCGTTGTCGTCGACGATGGCGACCCGGCTGACGACGATGACGCCTTCCAGGTGGCGCTTGACGGCGATACACTCGGTCTCACGGCAAAGGGCAGTACCGGATCTTATCTGGTAAATGACCTGCCGCCAGGAAGCCACACAATCACGGTTACCTACACGGACCAGGGGCCGGACGACGAGACCGGTGACCCGCCGGCGAGCCTCACGATACAGCTGAACAACGGACTGACATTTCCAGACGGGTCGACCTCCGCGAGCCAGAGCAATCTCCCATTTGACGTAGCACAGAGCTTCACAATTGTGGTACCGCCCAACTCCAAGCTGGCTTCGCGTGGTATCAGAATCCAAAGGGTCCATAGATCTCGCGCTGCGCCCTCCAATCGGAGGGTTGCGGTCGGCTCAATGTCACATCGCTAACCTGTGCGGCTCTGCGCCACTCACGCCCGGCAAGGCAGTCCCAAATCGAACGCGTCCAGAGTTACAGCCCCGGCACATGCCGGGGCTGTAACTCTGTTCGTGAGCTGCAGGTACAATTGCTCCCGTGAGGAGCGTCGGATGATAATAACCGCGATCGAAGTCGTCGCCAACCGCCGCGAGCCCAATCCGAACCCGATCCGCGACGCGCTTCAGGCCCTGCCGGGCGCCGGCTCGGTCAGCGTCACCGTGCGCACGGACGATGGCGTCAGCGGATCGGGCGACGCCTACTTCGGGCGGATCGCCGGCGCGCCGGACGCGCTGGCGGCGCTCATCGAGCACGAGCTGAAGCCGCTCGCCCTGGGCACCGACCCGGCGGACGTGCGCGCCACGCACGAAGCGATGCTCCGCGAAACGGAGTACCACGGCTCGGCGGGGCTGGCGTTGTTCGGCATCGCCGCGCTGGACACCGCGCTCTGGGACTGCCTCGGCAGGTCGCTCGGCGTGCCGTGCCGCCGCCTGTGGGGCCAGGCGCACGATCGCGTTCCGGCCTATGCGATGGTTGGCTGGCTCAACTACGACGATCCCGAGGTACGCCGTATCTGCGCGAAGGCGGTCGAGCAGGGCTTTGGCGCGGTCAAGATCAAGGTGGGCTACCCGACGCTCGCGGAGGATGTCGCCCGGGTCCGAACGGTCCGGGACGCGATCGGCGACGGCGTGCGGCTGATGGTGGACGCGAACCAGTCGCTCACCGTGAAGGAGGCGCTCCAGCGGGGCCGCGCCTTCCAGGATCTGGGCTGCTACTGGTGGGAGGAGCCGATCCCCGCGGACGACATCGACGGCTACGCCCGGCTTGCCGAGGCGCTGGACATCCCGATCGCGACAGGCGAGAACCTGTACACGCCGGCCGACTTCGCCCGCTTCCTGCGCCGCGGCGCGGTGGACATCGTCCAGCCGGACCTGCGACGCGCGGGCGGCCCCACGGCCCTGCTGGAGATCGGCGCGATGGCGCACGGGTTCCGCGTCCCCTACGCCTCGCACGGCGGCGGGCCGGTCCAGCTCAACGTGATGGCCTGCCTGCCCAACGCCCTCTACCTGGAGACGGGCCTCATCCCACCCGGCTCGCCGCTCAAACTGGTGGACGGCTGCGCGCTTCTTCCAAACGGCCCCGGATTCGCCTGGGAGTGAGCGAGCGGGCGGCCGAACTTGCCCCCGCCTTCGCCGGCGTCAACCTGTCCAGATAGCCACCGCCTCTGATCTTTCGCCGCTTCTTGTCCGCGAAAGCCGCATATCTTCGTTCAGATCGCTCCCACGGTCCGGCCCCTCGCTTCACCCTTGGTTTCGGCCCCTTCGAGTGTCGCCTGGTATCCTGTCGATTACTGCGTAGCTCTCACTCCTCTCAAGAGCCGTTGGCTCAATCGGCGTCCGTAGCGCAGTCCCACAAGCGGGTAGGTCGCGGCCCGGAGCGAGGCGCGCTCGCCCGAAGCGGCCGCGCTATCGAGCCTGCGCTCCAGCCATTGAATCACCTCTGGCGGTTCGTCTGAAGTCCGGTCCTTCGGCCAATCAGCTTGTCGATCGCGGACTGGAAACAAACCGGGGCGCGATCCTGTCCAAATCACAGGCAGCTAAATCCGCTGCGTGAAACTCTCATGAAGGGAAACGACGATGGCCGAATTGCTTGTCGAAATCCGCGCCGCCGAGGGCGGCGAAGACGCGAAGCTGCTGGTCAAGGACCAGTTCGCAATCTACGTGCGCGCGACGAGCCTCCACCGCCTTTAGCCTCACCCTCCTCGAAGAGCGCGACGGGTTTCTCTCATTCCGGGTTTGGGGCGCCGCAGCCGCTCAGGTTTTTGCGCACGAGGCGGGCGGCCACCGCTGGCAGCGCGTGCCGCCAACCGAGAAGCGTGGGCGCGTCCACACCTCGACGATCACCGTCGCAGTCCTCTCCGTCCCTACCAGGGCAGCCTTCGCGATCGATCCCAACGATCTGCAGGTAACGACCACTCGCGGCTCAGGCCCCGGCGGTCAGAACCGCAATAAGGTCGAAACGGAGGTCGTCGTCCTGCACAAGCCCACGGGCTTGCAGGTTAGGTGCGGATCCGAGCGCAGCCAGCTTCACAACAAGCAGGCTGCGATCGAGATGCTGCGGAGTCGCCTCTTTGCGCGGCGCCAGGAGCAGGAGAGAGCGAGCGCGGACTCACTGCGCCGCCGGCAGGTAGGCTCAGGCCAGCGCGGAGACAAGATCCGAACGATCAGGACACAGGCGAATCTGGTCAAATGCGAGCGCACCGGCCGGACGCTGCCGTTCACTACGTACGCGCGTGGCTACATCGCGTTCGAGTAGCCGCTCGCGGGTCAGGCCGCCACGGATGATCGTGGCGGCCGGACACGAGTCTTTGCGCAGCCGATGTCGCAGTGCCTACCGGCTCCTCGCCGGCACGCGCGCAGTTAAATGACATGGGCGGCGCAGGACATGCGATCGGGTGCCGCGTCCGGCAACTGCCGAGCAGAGCGCAGATCAGGGCAGCCGCCGCGCTTGCGACAAGACGGCCCCGTAGGCAGGCGCTTTCGCCACGTCGCCCGTGTGGACGAGCCAGAAGAGCGACTCGCGCGTCTCGTTCGGGCCCAGTTCTATCGGTCCGGCCGCCTGCAGGTGCATGCCCTCCTCGCCCATGTCGCCCCAGGCGGCGTGGTGGCCGGCGGCGGATGCGACCAGCACAAGCGAGTCGCCGGTCTCCGGGTTGCAGAGTGCCGCCCACGGTCCCGACTCCGCCCAGGCGCCGAAGCCGCCGCGCCGCCTCTCGCGGGGTTCGCCGTTCAGCTCCCAGTGGAGAACGGTGTTCTGGCGCGTACCACCGGGCTGGCACCAGGCGGCGACGCCGGCACGGACCGAGCGCCGCGCGTCCGTGCGATTGGTAAGGCGCAGGGGCAGCGCCAACGCATTGCCGCCGGGCAACGCCAGGTAGTCCAGCTCCACGCGCAGCCAGGAGCGATCCTTATGTTCCAGGTCGCACGCCATCCGGACGCCGTGCCAATGCCAGCCCCGCTCTCCCGTAACCTCGACGCGTGCGCCAGTGAATGGCTCGCGCGCCAGGTCCGGCGAGGTCAGGTCGTCGAGACAGGCGTGGACGCCGCCTGCCCAGGGATTCGCGAATACGAACGGCCTCATTGCAGGAAATGCGCTCAACAGATGGTTCTCGCCTCCGGCGCGAAGCTCCGTCAGAGCGCCGAAGAAGCCGGTGGAGAATCGCAGTTGAAGGGCGCCGGTGTCGATCCGTACGTCTCCAGGCTCCGGCTCGACGATCTCCATCTGGTCCCCACAGGCCATCCGCGCGACCGGCAGACGCAACGATTGAACATTCGGGCCGCTCTGCAAGGACGCCTCGACGAATCCGGCCGCGTGGCGCGGTGGCGCGGTGACCTCGACCGGCGCTCGAAACGGCGCGTCGCGATTCGCCGCCGCGAACTCCAGGGTGGAAGGAGATATGGCAAAGTCGTGGCCGGCCAGCGTAAGCGAACCGGAGACCGGCGTACCACCGCGATTCTGTACGACAAGTGTCACACAATCATCCGTATTGCGCAACACCATCGGGCCCGGATCCGCTGCAATCGAAAGAACGCGCTCCGGCTCGGGCGTCGCTTCGTGCGCGGCGTCCGACGGCCGAGCAAGCCGCTCCCACCAGCCCCGGACCGCCGTCCAGTCGCCGGGGCCTGCGAACATCCAGCAGGGGGGCACGTCGAGCGCCGTGTTCGGCGGAAGCTCGACCGGCTCGTAGAGCAGGACCGGGAAGGGCCCCCATTCGATGTGTTGCAGCGGGCTGTCCAGCCATATCAGCCCGCCGGCGCGGCCCCCCTCCTCGCGAGCGAACCAGCTTTCCGTCAGCTGGGCGTGCGGAGCGATCAGGTCATGGTCGCCCTGGGGGAACAGCCCAAATCCGCGCAACGGCGCGTGGATCAACCCGGCGGCGCTCGGAGCGGCCAGGGTCGCATCGAGGTGGCAGTGTGTCTTTAACTTCAGTCCTGCCTGCTGCGGATTCGCCGATGTGTTCACGATTCGCTGATCAATCCGAACGAGGCCGCCGCCGGCGATGGTGAACGTGCGTATGAGGGCCAGTCCGGTGACCGGGTCCGGCGGCCGGCTGATGCGCAGGCGGACGCCGCCGGGCGCGGCCTCGATGGCCGCCGAGCAGAGCGGCGGCCGCATCCGGTCGGGTGCGAACGGCGGTCCTGCCTGTGCGTTTCCGTGAAGCACGGAGCGCTTGCGGTCCGGCACGTAGACCGCCGCGTCACCGCCGCGCAGATCGATCTCGACACGCACGTCCGCCGATTCCAGGACCGCCGTCTCGGAGTAGGCCGTGTCGATACTGGCGATCGCCTCGCCGCCTTCGAACGCCCTGAACGTGACCGGTCGCGAAACTTCCACCGCGCCAACCGACAGACCAGCCGCATTGCCGCAGCCCGTTCCTACGGGCGTCGCGTCGCGTCGATCCGTTTCCGATCCCTCGCCGGCGCGCGGACCGCGCCCTTCCAGATCGGTCGAGCCCGAGGTGGCTGCGCGACTGGTTGCTTCTGAATCTGCGACCATATGCGCTGTCTGCGGACAAGACTCCTCCGCGCCTCCCCGGCATCGCAATACGCTTGCGTGGGCGCCCCCCTCGCGCGCCGTCACGTCGAGCGCGCACTGCGTCCACGTGTTCGGCCCGACGCGGAACGGCTGCGCGCGCGCCGCGCAGTCCACCCCGGCGGCGGGCTCAAGGCTGAGGGTTCCGGCGATTGTCCGCGGCAGGCGGTTCCGGAGCTGCACCTCGATCCGCTCGCGCCGCCCGACGAACAGCGCCTGGCCGCCGTAAAGGATCTCGATCGGACGGACGACTTTGACGCCCGTCTCGAGCGTGATCGGCTGGCCGTCAATGAGCAGCGTGCTGCGTACAACGTGCGTTCGCTCCCCGGCCCGCCGCGGCTGTGCGTCGGCGCCGACGCGCAGCATCCGCGCGATCTCCGTCGATTCGGAGAGCGTCAGTTGCTCCTGCACGCGGAGGTCGAGGCCGGTGTCGGCCTCGGCCAGCAGGGTGAGGCTTACCGGGCGCCCCCCGCGCGGCTCGATCTCCCACACGACCGGGTAGGACTGGCCCGCGGCAGCCTCTTCGACAGGCACGGTGCAGGAGACGGAGAAGTCGGGCGTCGCGACGGCGGTGAGGCCGACGGAATCGGCCTGGTACACAAGGTCCACGAACGCGCGATCGTCCGCGAGGCGGTATCGGAAGACCTTCATGCCCTTCCAGGTCAAGTCGTCCGGCGCAACGGACAGATCGCGCTGGTGCAAAGGATACCAGTCCCGGCGCGCGAGGAACGTCTTCACGGCGGGCGTCGCCAGAACGGAGGGGATGAAGTTGCGCATGTAGACGTCGGTGTCGGGCACCCAATTGAAGCCGGTCTTCTTATAGAGCGGCACGGCCTTCGTATTGCCCGCCCAGGTGTAGAGCGTCACCTCCCGGTAGCCGGCCTCCGAGGAGCGGCGCACCGCCTCCAGTATGAGCGCCTTCCCGACGCCCTGGCCGTGGACCCGCAGCCGCGCGCCCAGCAGATCGACGTACGACTTCTCCTTCTGGCCGGGCTGCGCGTCGAGGTCGCAGTAGCCCACGAAATCGCCCGTCTCAGCCTCTTCCGCGACCAGGATCGCCAGGCGGTGAATCCGTGCCTTGCGCTCGCGGATGGCCTCCACCGTCTCCAGCGATCCGCGCGTGAAGCCGCCCGGCCACGCCGAATCGAAATCGTTGAACATCGCGGCGAGCCTGGCCTCGTCGCCGGCGTCGCCCACGCGGTACTCTCGCACAATGAAACTCACAGCACACCTCCGGGACAGACAGCCGGACACGCCTCAGCCACGCGGCAGGCGCCGCCGTTCCTTTATCGTTGGGATCGGCCGCTTGCTAAGCGCCATACGTCTATGAGCGGAGACTCGACGGTATAGTGGATTCCTACACGTCGCAGATCTTGACCGCCTGCTGGAGCGAGGTCATCGGATCGTGCGCCGGTAGGAACTCGTGCGCCACGAAGCCGGTGAAGTTCGTCTTCGCGATCTCCCGGCAGACGCGCGCGTAGTTCAGCTCCTGCGTCTCGTCGATCTCATGGCGTCCAGGTATGCCGCCCGTGTGGAAGTGGGCGATGAAGTCGATATTCTCGCGGATCGTAGTACAGACGTCGCCCTCCATGATCTGCATGTGGTAGATATCGAACAGCAGCTTGACTCGCTCGGAGCCGACGGCCTTGCACACGTCAACGCCCCACGCCGTGTGGTCGCACTGATAGTCCCTATGGTCGTGCTTGCTGTTCAGCAGCTCCATGCAGACCGTCACCTTCTGAGCCTCCGCGAGCTTCGCGATTCGCTTCAGACCGGTGATCGCGTTCCGCATGCCATCTGCGTCGGAGAGACCGCGCCGGTTGCCGGAGAAGGTG
>DATGJU010000339.1:0-6210 GCA_035295045.1 Chthonomonadaceae bacterium | reverse complement strand
AGACCAGAAACGCCGAGGACCGTGGCTTCGAGTGGCGCTTCTGGCAGGGCCTGTGCCCGCTTCAGCACTCCGTTAGCGTCCATACGGGGGAGGTGCTTTGCGCGGCGTCCTCGCCGGACGGAAAGCAGTTCGTCACCGGCGGCACCGACAAATCCGTCGTGGTGAGCGACACCGCGACGGGAAAGGCGCTGCACCGCTGGAAGGAGGACGGCGACGCGCGCGCCGCCGCCTTCTCTCCGGACGGAAGCCGCATCGCCGTGGGCCTGTCCGGCAATGGAAAGCCGGGCCGCGCCGTGATACGCGACACCGAATCCGGCAGGCCGCTGCAGACGCTCGCGCTGGATCACGCCGTCTGGGACATCGCCTTCTCGCACAACGGCAAGCTGCTGGCCACGAACGGGGATCGCGTGCAGATTTGGGACGCGGAAACCGGCGCGCCGAAGGAGGACTACGGCCCGGGCGGGCCGGCGCTCGTATTCTCGCCGGACGATACCCGCATCTGCTACTCCCGCTGGGCCGAGACGGGCAAGCCGGCTGCCGTGGAAGTGCTCGACCTCTCGACCGGCATGGTACTGTTTCCGCTCGCCGCGCAGACGGGTCCCGGACAGGTCCGCGCGCTTGCCTGGTCGGCGGACGGCTCCGAGATCGCCACGGGCGGCGACGATCGGATCGTGCGGGTCTGGAGCGCCGCAACGGGCACGCTGCTGCGGAGCCTGAGCGGTCATTCGGACGGCATCCTCACGGCAAGCTTCTCGCCGGACGGCAAGCGGCTGCTCACCAGCAGTCTGGACGACGAGGCGCGCATCTGGGAGCTGGACGCGGCCTCCGAGTTGCCGAAAGCCGTCATCGCGCTCCCGCCGGGGGCCCGGGGCCGGCCGCCTCTGCGGGACCTGCGGCTCTTCGCCCGCGAGAACCGGATGCTGTTCAAGCACGCGAGGCAGGCCGTCTTTGCGAACGACGGGCAGCACGTGGTCACGGGCAGCTACTCGGGAATGGTGCGCATCTGGAGCGCAACGCCGCCCGCCTCCTACCTTGTCCTCGATGGTCCGGCGATCGCGTCGCTGGACCATGTGGGAGCCGTCGCCATCGCGCCGAACAACCGCCAGATCGTCTCCGCGGTCGACAGCCCGGCCGCTACGGTTTGGGACGCGCGGACCGGCGCGCAGGAGCGCGTGCTGCGCGGCCAGGCCGATATCAGCGCCGTGGCCTACTTCCCGGACAGCAGCCGGATCGTCACCGCCGGCCAGAACGGAGCCGTTCAGATTTGGACCGCGCCGCGGCGTTCATACGCCATTCAGGGGCACAAGGGGAACGCCTCCTGCGTCGCCGTCTCCAGCAACGGCCGGCTCGTGGCCTCCGGCGGCGAGGACGGCGCGGCGATCGTCTGGGATGTTCGCGCAAACCGGCGGCTCTGTTCGCTGAGCATGCCCGGCGCAATCGCCCACGGCATCGCCTTCTCGCCGGACGGCGCCAAGATCGCCGTGGCGCAGAACGACAACAGGATGACGGGCAGGATTACGCTCTGGGACACGAATAGCGGCAAGCTGTTGCGAACGATCGCCTCGCTGCCGACGCGCGTCCTGGCGGTCCGCTTCTCGCCGGACGGCGCCCGTATACTCGCCGGCGTCGACGATCGCACGGCCAGAATTTGGGACGTGGTGACCGGAAAGCCGCTCCTGACGCTCGCGGGGCACAACAGCGGCATCAACTCGGTCGCCTTTTCCGCCGATGGCCGCCGCGTGGTCACCGGCAGCTTCGACACCACGGCGAGGCTGTGGGATGCGCGCACCGGCCAGGAGATCCTGACCCTGCACCACCCCACGTTCGTCGTCGGCGTCGCTCTCTCCCCCGACGGCCGCCGCATCGTCACCGCCTGCGAGGACGGCAGTACGCGCGTCTGGACGGCGGAGTGATGCATGGGATGTCCGCGCTTCTTGCCCACAACCGCGAAGTGGCGCATAATACGCTATGGCGGTACGATCGGCTAACGGCGGACGCCATCGGAGTGCCGTCGGTGGTGATGAGCCTGGCCGTCGCGGTGGCCCCTAGCGCAGCCGCTATGCCGCTCGCCTGGCTGAGCTCGCGATTCGCCGAGACCTCGTCGATGGAACGGGGCCTGCGCATAGGCCGCCAGACCGTATGGCGCGGCCTGCCCGAACGCGCCAACGGGCAGGTAGGGTCACTTTTTCCGTGATGCCGCGTAGTTTGGTGCATAACTTCGCGGTGGCCGGCGCAAGATCGCGTCGGCCTCGACAGGGAGGCACATCCATGAATACTACGCACCGAGCTGGAATAGGCCTGACGGCCACTATGGGACTATCGGCGCTGCTGCTGGGATTCGCCGGATCGGCGCCGTCGCGCGCGGACGACTTCGACACCTACCCGAAGGACCATGTATATCGCGAAATCGCGGATGTCCGCCGCGACGAGCGGGAGCTGCGGGACCTGCAGGAGCGGCACGATGAGGCGCGCCGCCTGCACGACTGGCCGCGCATGCACGAGATGGACCGGCGTATCGCCGACCTGAAGTGGCACCTGAGACACGACCGCCGCGAGCTTCGCTCGGATCTCCGGCATGATCGGCTCAGGTAGCGGGCTGCTGGTAGCTGGCTGCTGGTTCCTGGTTGATGGGCAAAGGCTCCTGGTTGGTAGCGCTTCATGGCTGCCGGCCAGGAGCTTTTTCGCCGGGGCCTTGGGCTGTCGGACAGAGGCCACGGAGGGCCGCGCTGCCGCGGGGCTTGTGGCAGGTCGCTGGTAGCTGGTGGCTGGTGGCTGGTAGCTGGTTCACGGAGGTTGCGCGGCTGGGCTGCGTCGGGTACTCTGTCGCTGCGACTTCCATCGGAGGCTCATGGCGCGATGCTGATCTCGGTCCTACGAAATGTTGGCCTGTTTGTGGTGGCGGTCTGCGTGGCCGCACACGCGGCGCCGGTACCGCAGGCGGCGCCGTTCGCCGCGCGGCCCCTTCCGCTCTCTGCCGTGCGCATCACGGGCGGACCGCTCAAGCATGCGCAGGAGCTGGACGCCGCGTATCTGCTGAAGCTGGAGCCCGACCGGATGCTGGCCTTCTACCGTAAGCGCGCCGGACTGGAGCCGAAGGCGCAGCCCTACGGCGGCTGGGATGGCGACGGCAAGAACCTGACGGGCCACATTGCGGGCCACTACCTTTCCGCCGTGAGCCTGATGTACGCGGCAACAGGCGATCCGCGGTTCAAGAAGCGCGCCGATGCGATCGTGCAGGGCCTCAAGGAGGTCCAGGACGCGCACGGTAACGGCTATCTCGGGGCGTTGGAGCACGGCGAGGAGCGGTTAGCGGAGGTGGCGCAGGGCAACATCCGGGCCTCGGCATTCGACCTGAACGGCCTCTGGTCGCCCTGGTACGTACTGCACAAGACCTTCGCCGGACTGCGCGACGCCTATCGCTACACCGGCAATCGAACGGCGCTCGAATTGGAGACTCGGTTTGCCGGCTGGGCGGAGGAAATCCTCGCGAAGCTCGATGAGACGCAGACTCAGCGGATGCTCCGTACCGAGTTCGGCGGGATGAACGAAGTGCTCGCCGATCTCTACGCGGACACCGGCGATCGGCGGTGGCTCGCGCTCTCCGACCGGTTCGAGCACCGCGCTGTCGTCGATCCGCTCGCCCGGCACCAGGACATCCTCGCCGGCCTGCACGGCAACACGCAGGTCCCGAAGCTGCTCGGCTCGCTCAAGCGCTACGTCTGGACCGGGGCGAAGACCGACGGCGACGCGGCCTCGTTCTTCTGGGACGCGGTTGCCGCGCACCACAGCTTCGCCACGGGCGGCCACGGCCACGACGAGTACTTCGGGCCGCCGGACAAGCTGAACGCACAGGTGGACGGCCGCACCGACGAGAGCTGCAACGTCTACAACATGCTCAAGATGACGCGGACGCTCTTCGGGCTCCATCCCGATCCGAAGTACGCCGAATTCGAGGAGCGCGCGCTCTTCAACCACGTCCTCGGCTCGATCGACCCGAACGACGGTCGGACCTGCTACATGGTGCCCGTCGGGCGTGGCGTTCGCCACGAGTACCAGGACATGTTCGGCAGCTTCACCTGCTGCGTCGGCACCGGCATGGAGAATCATGCGCTTCACGGCGACGGCATCTACTACGAGGCCGGCAACAGGCTCTGGGTCAACCTCTACGTGCCGTCTATCGCGGACTGGCGCGCCACGGGCGTACGGCTGCAGATGGAGACCACCTTCCCGGAGGGCGAAGCGGCGACGATTACGCTTTCGATGAAGGCGCCGCACCGATTCTCCCTGCTGCTGAGACGCCCCTCATGGGCCGGAACGGGCTTCGCCGTTACGGTCAACGGGCGCCCCACCCCGGCGACGGGCGCACCCGGCAGCTACGTGGAGATCGCACGCACCTGGAAGACCGGCGATTCGGTATCGCTGCACCTGCCTAAAGCGCTGCGGCTGGAGCCCCTGCCGGACAATCCGCGCCGCGCAGCGCTGATGTGGGGACCGCTCGTCCTTGCAGGCGACCTCGGCCCGGACACCGGCCGGCGACGCGGGGCCGCGCCGATAGCCGTGCCCGTCCTCCTGACGGCGGGTCGACCGATCGCGGATTGGCTGAAGCCCGACCCTGCGCGGCCCGGCGGATTTCTCGTAACGGAGGCGGCGACGCCGGACGGCGCCAGGCGTCCGGTCGAATTCACGCCGTTCTACCGCCTGCACGAGCGTACTTACGCCATCTACTGGGACCTGGTGACGCCGGGGGAGTTGTCCAGGCCGGCTGCGCCCTCGGTGCGGTAGGCTGTTGGTAACGGGCGCGTCTGGCACCGACCCGCCCACGTCCCGGATATGGCCGTCCCGTGTGTTTGCGATACAAGTTCCGGGCAGCCGGCCAGGCCCGTGGGACTGAAGTCCTCGGCTCGCGACGATAACAGGTCCGCCGCCGCGGAAACTGCCCGTCCAATTCGTGGTTGCTGCAGGATTCTTGGGCCCTTTTTGTCTCGCTTCGTAGGTTTCGTGGACAGAGAGGACCGCGCAGTGGAGGAAGTATGACCATTCGCGTCATTCGTTTTACGCTTGGGTTGGCCTCGCTACTGCTGATCGCCCGGCCGGCGCTGGCGCAGTATCGGACGAAGTATCTCCTGCCGGCGCCGGGCATTCCCGGCTCGCTCGGCGTCAACATCCATTTCAACGATCCTCGGCCGGACGAGATGGAGCAGCTCGCGGCCGCCGGCTTCAAGTGGATCCGGATGGACCTGTCCTGGGGCGGGATCGAGCGGACACGCGGCCATTACGACTTCGCGGCTCAGGACCGGCTGATGGCGAACCTCGACAAGTTCGGCATTCGCCCGATCTTCATCCTGGACTACGGCAACGACCTCTACCAGGAGGGCTCTCCCCGATCGGAAGAGGCACGGGCCGCCTTCGCCCGGTTCGCCGCG
The DNA here is from genome assembly GCA_035295045.1 of Chthonomonadaceae bacterium. GTDB lineage: Bacteria > Armatimonadota > Chthonomonadetes > Chthonomonadales > Chthonomonadaceae > DATGJU01. Next base: position 787 of record DATGJU010000339.1, on the reverse strand, counting down.
GCCACGGTGACGCACTTCAAGGGGCGCGGCGCGCTCTGGGAGATGTGGAACGAGCCGAACGGCGGGTTCTGGAAGCCGAAGGCCAGCGTGGACGAATACGCGGCGCTCGCGCTCGCCACGGGCAAGGCGATCCGCGAGGCCGCGCCGGACGAATGGTACATCGGGCCGGGCGTCTCCGGGATGGACTTCGCTTTCATCGAGGGCTGCCTGCGTGCCGGGCTGCTCAAATACTGGGACGCGGTCTCATTCCACCCCTACCGGAACTCCGCGCCGGAGACCGCCGCCGAGGACTACCGGCGGCTCCGCGCCCTCGTCGCGCAGTATGCAGGCGGTCGCAGTATTCCGCTTATCAACAGCGAATGGGGCTACTCCGAAAAGTATCCCGGCCTCGATCTTCAGAAGCAGGGAAAGTACATCGTCCGGCAGGCGCTGAGCAACGTCGCGAACGGCCTCTCGGTCTCCATCTGGTACGACTGGCACGACGACGGCTCCGACCCCAATGAGCCGGAGCACCATTTCGGCACGGTCTATCCCGACTACCGCCCCAAGCCCGCCTATCGGGCGATGGCGACCCTGACCCGGACCTTCGCAGGCTATCGCTACAACAAGCGCCTCGCTCTTTCATCCGACCGGGACTACTGCCTTCTATTCAGCGGCCCCGGCGGACCGCGCCTTGCGGTGTGGACCAGCGATCCGACGCCGCATTCCGCGCGCCTTCCGGTAAGCTCCGGAGCATTCAAAGCGACGGGATATCTCGGTGACCAGACGGCGCTCACGGCGGGCGAGG
>DATGJU010000338.1:0-6331 GCA_035295045.1 Chthonomonadaceae bacterium | reverse complement strand
TGCGTCCAGTACCGATCGTTTGTGCCGAGTATGAGCAGCTTCGGCAGCGACATCCGATCCCGGTAGCTGTAGGGATCCTCCAGCGCGATCAGCCGCTTGCCTTCCGGCGTGTTCAGCTTGTCGTTGATGCCCTGGGTCGTGTAGTCGGCGATCTGCTCGCTGAACTTGCCGTATGCCTCCAACTGGTGCTTCGATTGCGCCGGGAGGTTGAGCGTATCGATCACCATTGGCACGATCGCCTTGATTCGCCTGTCCCGCGTCGCCGCGGCGAGCCACGTCGTCCAGCCGCGCTTCGACGCGCCCGTGACCAGGAACTCCGTGACTGGCGGCTGGCCCGCCTGCGGCAGGAAGGCCTGGATTGCGTCCATCGCCTTGATCACGGCCTTCGCCATCGGGAAGTGGAGCGGCCACGTATCGTCGCCCGTCTCCAGATACTTCTTCCACGTGTATACGATAAGGGCATCCTCTTTCAGGCCGCCGTATAGCGGTTGGTTGGGAATATTATAGAGAATAGCGAAGGGGCTGCCGATCGCGTTAGCCGCCGTCACGCCAAGCAGCGCGTCCTGAGCCCCTCCGTTGCCGCCCGTGTTTAGCAGCGCGCAGAAGTGAGGATTGGCGGCGTGCTCCGGCACGAAGACCTGAAGCCGGTGCTCCCAGTTCATGCCATGCCACGTCTGCGAAACCAGGTGCAGCTCGTAGACGGTTCCGCCGGCCATCTTCTGCTCGCCGGTCTTCTCCCATTTGAAGGCGGGCTCCGGCCGCTTGATGTAGGAATCGAAATCCGCCCGGGCCCCGGCGCACCAAGCCGCAAGCGCGATCACTGCGATCACGGTTCTAAGCGTATTCACCAACTGCCAGCCCTCCGCCCTATGGCCGCCTGTTCCTATATTCATCATTTGTCCCGCCCGTATTCGACTTCGCGCTGGCGGACAGCGTCCCGTCCGGCAGCTCGTGTCGACCGCTTCCGTTTTTCGCGTATTTTCGTGCTTTTCGTGGACAAGGGATTCTCTACCGATCCGGCACGAGCAGCACGGAAGCGCGAGTCGTGAGATACTCCTGCGCAGCGCGCTGCACGTCGTCCCGGCTCACGGCCGCCAGTCGAGCCGGCAGTGCGCTATCGGCCTCCGCTCCGACGCCCATCGCTTCGTACCAGGAAAGCAGAAACGCCCTGTCGCGCACACGTTCGTGGCGCAGCCGCTCGCGCCCGACCGCAACGCTCCGCGCGCGCGCCAGCTCGGGCTCGGACGGCGCATTCGCGACGAGGTCATCGAGCTGCTCGGAGATCAGCCGCAGCGCGGCCTCCGGCGACGGAGACCTGGATGGCGGCGCCGGCGAACCGGTACCGGTCGACTCGCCGGATGGGGCGCCGTCCGCCCTGGCGTCCGTCTGGAGAAAGGCAACGAGCGGATCGGAGAGCGTCGGCTGCCATGCTGCGCCCACGTTATACCCTATGCCCCGCGCCTCGCGAATGCGCTGGACCAACCGGCTGCTGTGGCCCTCGCCGAGGATTGCTTTCAATATGACGAATGCGGGGAAGTCCGGGTCGCCGAGCGGCGGCGTGGGCATTCCCACGAACGCCTCGGCGTCCGCGCCTGGCTGCTTCAATACGCGCGTCGGATAGTTCGTCGCGTGCCCGTAGAGGGGCGCGGCCCGTGCCTGCCGGGCGGCGGGCCTGTCGAAGTCTGCCAGCGAGTCCCGAAATGCCGTCCGCACCGCTTCCGGGTTGAACTGCCCGACGACCGCAATTGCGGTACGATCGGGAACGTACCGCGACCGGAAGTAGGCATCCGCAGCAGCGTGCGTCACGCGCACGTAAGGGAGGTCCTGCAGGTCCGGTCTCGCCTGCAGCTCGCGCCGAAGAAGGTCGAGCCCACCGGCGATGCCCGAGGCCCCGCGGCGCTGCTCGGCAATCAGCTCCTGCCGCACGCGGTCCAGGCCGCCGAAATCGGCGTTCTTGAGCACCTCGCAGAGCAGATAGATCGCCTCGCGGACCTGCGTGGGGAGCATCACGCAGGTTATCGCCACGTGGTCGGCGCATCGAACGGTTTCGAGGCTGCCCCCGACCTCCGCAATGCTCGCCGCAAGCCGATCGCGCGAGCGATTAAGGCTGCTGCTGAACAGCGCGCGCGCCACCAGCTCGCCCGCGGCGTCCTCCAGCGGCGTGCGGTCGGGCTCGGTGCGAATGCAGATGCTGATGGCAGTCAGCTCGGCCGTATCGACCGGCTTGAGGATGAGCCGCGCGCCCGTTGGCAGTACAATGCGCTGGAACTCCGCCGCGCGGGCGGCACGGACGGCGGACACCAGTGCAACGGACGCGACCAGGGCGGCTAGTGCCAGGGTGCGAGCCGGGGCCGGCCACCGGGAGCAGACAGGTGCGCTGGTCACGGAGCGGCGTCCCCGTCCGGTCCGTCCGCGCGCGGCATGAGAATGAGCGCCGACCGTCGGCCGGCGTCTAGCCACCGGACGACGAATGTTCGAACCGACTGGACCGATACCTGCTCGATGGCCGCCCGCCATGCTTCCGGCGCCGGCGCGCCCGCGATCTCCGCGCCGCCGATTGCGGCCGCAAGTCCGGAGTCCGTCTCGTTCTGGAAGACCGCGCGGCCGAGCAGGGCGCTCTTGGCGGCCGCGACCTCCGCGGCGGTCGGCGGCGAGGCGCGCAGACCGTCCAGGACCTGCTCGATCGCCTGGCGCAGGGCTTTCGCCTCCGCGAGCCCTGGCCGCGCCCGGCTGCCCGCGGCGCCGGGCGCGCGGGCGGTGATGGCGAACAGGCTCGATTCGGCACGCGGCGCGTAGATCACGGCTGCGGCGGTCTGCGAGAGCCGCGCAGCGGCGAGCCGCCCGCCGAGATCGCTCTGGCCAAGGATTGCCGCGACCACCTGCGCGGCGCACACATCGGCGACGTTCGGCGCGGCCGGCCCGCGGGCCGCGACGCCGATCATAGGCTGAGAAACGTCCGCCGCTTTGACTGTGGGCGGAGCCGGCACGGCGGGTGGGACGGCAGCAGCCCGGTCCGCCGCGACGACCTTATTCCCCTGCCGCGATGAAGCGCCGTTTTCGTTCGCCGCGATTGGCTCGGCGCCTGGCGCGTTCCAGGCTCCGAAGGCGGCCGCCGCGATCTCGCGCGCGCGGTCCGGCGTCACGTCACCGACGAGCACGAGTGTGCTCCGGCGCGGCCCAAACGTCCGGCGGTAAAACGCGAGCAACTCCTCCCGCTTCCGCGCGCGGATGGACGCGGCCGTTCCACCGGGGAGCCGCGCATAGGAATCGCCTGCATAGAGCGTTTCGTACAGCCTGGCAATCAGAAGCGCGGTCGGATCGGAGTCGCGCACCGCAAGCTCCGAGAGAATCACGGCGCGCTCGCGCTCGATCTCGTCGGCAGGCAGCGTGGGATTGCAAACCACGTCGGCCAGCACAGCCATGGCCTCGCCGGCGTGTTCCGACTCGACGCAGGTGTAGAATCGCGCATAGTCCGGTCCGGTCGCGGCGCCAAGGGTCGCGCCGAGATTCTCGATCGCCGCGTCGGCCTCGCCTGCGCGGCGCGTCGTGGTTCCCTTGAACAGCGTGTGCTCCAGGAAGTGCGCCGCGCCGGCCTCGGCCGCGCTCTCGTCGCGCGCGCCGGCCCGCACCCAGAGGTCGATCGCGACCAGGGGCTCCTCGTGCCGTTCGCGCACGACGACCTTGAGGCCGTTCGGCAGCGTGAACTCCGCAGCGTGGCCCGGCCCCTCCGCGTGGGCAGCAGGCGAGCAGGAGAGGAGCCATGCCATTACGATCGATGTTAACGGCGCTATTGCCGCGCAAGTTCTTAAGCCGGTTCGTGCCACAGTTCCTCGCCTGCGCGGCAGGCGGCCATACCGGCCGCGCATGTCGTTTCGCAACAGGCGAGTGTTCAACGGCGCGGGCGTCGAGTCCTGCGGCAAACCACGTACGGGCACGGCGGCCGAACAGACTTGCAACTGGATTCCCGAATGACGGCAGGGAAATGCGCGCTTGAGCCAGAATCTATTGGGTGGCGGTCGCCTTCGCGCATCTGGCCGACGGGCCGGCGCGCAGAGCTCAAGCCACGTGACGGTCTGGCGCCTGCGATTACAAGCCGCAATCACGAGTCGTGAGTCAGGTCGGCGCTGAAAGAGGAGCCCGCGATGCAGCACACGGTGATCGGCACTGCGAACCAGTGCGTTGTGGCCCAGATGACCGTCGGCGAGGAGGTGCGCGGCGAGGCGGCGGCCCTGCTGCTGCTTTCCGACGGCGTCGCGCTCGAAGCGCCGGCGCACGCCCCCAGACCGCTTCTGCCGGAGATCGGCAGCGCAGTTCCGCTGACGCACTTCCGATGCATGGCGAGCCTCGGAGTCGTGACGTTCGGCGCGCCGTGCGTTGGCGAAATCCGAAAGATCGAGATTCGTGGATCGGCATGGATGTGCGCGCGCGACTCGTTTCTATTCTGCACTCAGGACCTTCACGCCGCGATCGGTATGGCGCAGCCGGTGGTAAGCGGCTATTTCCGGCAAGGAGGGTTTATCCTCTATCGCCTTAGCGGTCACGGAGACGCCTATATCCACTGCGGCGGCAACGTGATCGAGTACGACCTTGCGGCGGGGCAGCGGGTCTCGGTGGACCCCGGCTGCGTCGCCGCATACGAGGAGTCGGTCCAGCCTGCCGTCGAGACTCTGGAAGTGACGCCGGGCAGCGGCCCTCTATACCTTATGACGTTGACAGGGCCGGGACGCATCTATCTTGCCACCCTACCGCTGGCGCGAATTCACAATCACGAGGAGAGAAGACATTGACGCATAACGTAACGCTTATTCGCGGAGACGGTACCGGCCCGGAGCTGGTCGAAGCGGCCCGCCGAGTTCTGGACGCGACCGGAGTGGCGTTCCAGTGGGACGTGGTCGAGGCCGGCGTCGACATCATGGAGACGGCGGGAACGCCGCTTCCGCCCAACGTCGTCGAGTCGATCCGCAGGAACAAGGTTGCGCTCAAGGGGCCGATCACGACGCCGATCGGCACCGGATTCCGGTCCGTCAATGTCGCGCTGCGCAAGGAGCTGGACCTGTACGCCTGCATCCGGCCGTGCAAATACTATCCCGGCATACGCTCGAAGTATACGGACGTAGATCTGGTGATCGTCCGCGAGAATACGGAAGACCTCTACGCCGGAGTCGAGTGGGACGTCCATACGGCGGAAGCGAAGCAGATCATCGGAATGGCCGGAGGCAAGATCCGAGAGGACGCGGCGATCTCCATCAAGCCGATCTCGATCACCGGCTCGCGGCGCATCATCAAGACCGCCTTCGAATACGCGCGGAAGTACGGCCGAAAGAAAGTAACCGCCGTCGCGAAGGCCAACATCATGAAGTACACCGATGGCCTATTCTACCGCATGGGCCAGGAGGTGGCGAAGGAGTATCCGGACATCGAATACCAGGAGGTCCTGGTCGATAACATGTGCATGCAGCTTGTCCAGAAGCCGGAGCTGTACGACGTGCTGGTCATGGAGAACCTGTACGGCGACATTCTGTCCGACCTGTGCGCCGGCCTCGTGGGCGGCCTCGGCGTCGCGCCCGGCGCGAACATCGGCGACGACTGCGCGCTCTTCGAGCCGACGCACGGCTCCGCGCCCAAGTACAAGGGCCAGAACAAGGTCAACCCGTGCGCGCTCCTGCTCTCCGGCATGCTCATGCTGCGCTACCTGAAAGAGGAGGCCGCCGCCGATCGCCTGGAGAGCGCGATCGCGGCCGTCATCGTCGAGGGCAAGGACGTTACTTACGACATGAAGCCGGACCGCAACGATCCGACGTCCGTCGGCACGTCCCAAATGGCAAACGCAATCATCGCGAAGCTGTAGGATATCGGCTTGGCGCTCCTCCGCCCACACTCCGGAGGGGCGCCCCTGGCGATTGCGCTTGTGACACGCGCAAGAGAAAGAGCGAAGTGATGGCTATCGCACATAGGCTGGAACAGACCGATCGCCTTACCTACGAAGATTACCTGGCGTAAGGCGAGGTCAACCTGCGGTACGACATCCTGGACGGAAGGCGCGTGCTTATGTCGAGCCCGACCCGGGGGCATCAGCGGATTTCTAAGAATCTGGCCGGGGTCCTGCTGCAATTCGAGCGCTCCAGCCGTCTGGTCCAGGTCTATTACGCTCCACTGGACGTCCTTATCCGGAAGATTCCGCTGCGGACACGCCAACCCGATCTGGTTGTCATCAGTAAAGAGAACGCCGAGGCCGCAGGCGTTAGCGACGAGACGCCGGGCCTTCCTACCTCCCTCGAGCTCGTGATCGAGATCCTTTCCGATAGCGATCGGAAACAGGCGCTCACCGGCA
>DATGJU010000337.1:0-13630 GCA_035295045.1 Chthonomonadaceae bacterium | reverse complement strand
CGGATAGCCTCAAGATGGTGGAGAATCAGGCCGATTTCGGTCTCCGCGCTCACCAGGAATCCCGGCGTATCCGCGTTCAGCCGCGCGCTGCGCATTTTGATCTGCTGCGGCGACTCCTCGCCGGACACATACAGCCCGGGACCGACGGATCGGCCGATCGCGTCGACGACCTGCGTAAGAAGGGTGGACTTACCGATCCCTGGGTCACCGCCGACCAGCATCAGCGCGCCCGGAACGATTCCGCCGCCAAGCACGCGATCGAACTCCGCAATGCCCGTCAGGAGCCGGGAGTGGTCCGCCATTTCGATCTGGGTGATCGGAGTCGGGGCGCCGGCGCCGCGCGCGGCGAGGATGGGAGCGCCCGCGCCGGAGCGAACACCCGCGCCCGCCTTCTCGCGCAGCGTGACCTCCTCGACAAAGGAGTCCCACGCCTCGCACTCCGGGCACCTGCCCATCCATTTGGTAGACTCGAATGCGCAGGATTGGCAGACGTATTTGGTTTGCAGACGCGCCATAATCAAGACCTTCCTGGCGTTCCGGACCCGTTTCGGATTTGCCTGGCGGAGCCCCGCCGGCGTTCCGGCAGGATAGATGCTGCGCGTCGGCACAACTACCGGAAACTATTCTACTACATTGTGGAGGCGAGAATGATCGGTGCGATCGCGGGCGACATCATCGGCTCGGTCTACGAGTGGAAGCGGATCAAGACAAAGGAGTTTCCGCTGTTCGACGGCGACTGCCGTTTCACGGACGACTCCGTACTGACCATCGCCGTCGCCGACGCCATCCTGACCGGCCAGTCGTACCTCCAGACTATCCGCGCCTACGGCTTGAGGCACCCGGACGCCGGCTACGGCGGAGCGTTCGTTCGGTGGCTCGCCTCCGGGTCCGGTGAGCCGTACGGCAGTTGGGGCAATGGCTCCGCCATGCGCGTCAGCGCTGTGGGCCATGCCTTCGAGAACGCGGAGGATGTCCTGCGCGAGGCGAAGCGCAGCGCCGAGGTGACGCACGACCATCCTGAGGGGATCAAGGGCGCGCAGGCCACCGCGCTCGCGGTCTTCCGGGCGCGGGCCGGCGCGCCTAAGGAAGAGATCCGCTCCGAGATCGCGGCGCGCTTCGGCTACGACCTGTCCTCGACGGTGGACGCGATACGCCCGGCCTATCGCTTCGACGTCTCATGCCAGGGCACGGTCCCCGCTGCGCTGATCGCATTCCTCGATTCGACTTCGTACGAAGACGCGGTCCGCAACGCGGTTTCACTTGGCGGCGATTCGGACACGCTGGCTTGCATCGCCGGCAGTATCGCCGAGGCGCACTACGGAGGCGTTCCGGCCGAAATCCAGGAGCGTGCGCTGCTGCTCCTCACCACGGAGCTGCGGGACGTGGTCCTTCGGTTCCGCGACATGTATATACCTGCTGCCTGACCGACGCGTGAGGAGACCATGGCGATACAGTTGGCGCTAAGCGAGGAGCTGGAGTCGCACCTCCGGGAGGCCGCGGATGCGCTCGGCCTCAGCATCGAGGGCTATGTGGTGACGCTGATCGAGACCGCGGTCGAGCCTCCCGCGCCGGCTGCAAAGCGCGGCATCGGGCGCATCCTGCCCGCCCTGGGAAGAAAGGCCGAATCCGCCGAGGGACCGACAGACGCCGTCCGTGCTCGCATGCGACAATTGAACGCCGAGCTCATGGAGCGGAAGGAGCGGGCGATCGCGGCCGTGGCGCGGGCTAACGCCCTGCATCGGACAGTCGAGCAGCTCCAGGCGGCAATCGCTGAACGGGAGCTTCAATCGCTCCGCGCGGAGCGGGATGGCAATTCCCATGAGGCCCTTCTGCGCTTTCAGGAGAGCTGCGTCTTCGGGGTAAGCCTCCAGGAGGCGCGCAGCCGCTGGAGCGCGGCCGCCGCCGAGGCCGAGCCGCTCGTCGCAGCCTTCCAGCAGCTGGAGCAGCAAGCCGCGTCCCGAAGAAAGCAGCTTGCCGGGCAGGGAGATCGCGAGCTGCCCAATACGGACATCTCGCCCTTCCTGACGAGCGATCAGCTAAGCACGCGCATCTTTGCAATGGCCGATTCCGAGACCTGGCAGTCGAGGTTTGACGCGTGGATTCGCCGAGCGACAGCGCCGGCGCCAGATATTTCGTCGTGCGATTCCGCATCCCTTGAGCTGGAGCTGGATCGGTAACCGCGCGATATGGCGGCACGTCTTATTGCCGGCGGCCGTCGGTGAGAGCGGTCCGCCGAATCCTGAACAAGGGGGCGATGATGAATCGGAGGCAGGTTCTCGCTTCATGGACCGCGGCGGCTGGCGCGGCGGTCGTCGAAGCTGAGGGCGTCGCGCGACGCAATGCGCTGGAGGTCATACCGGAGCGGTGCGAATAAGGCTCGGCCAGGAGATCAACGTTCCCGCAAGATCGAATGCCTTGCGGGTCAACGGCGCCGAGCTCCACATCATCTCGATCGGCCGCGGCGTGGTCTCGCTTGACAACGAGTCGCGCTTAACGGCGAATCTCCACACCGCGATTCTGCAGTACGCGAAGATCGACTACTGGATCTCCGGCGCGGTGTTCGACGAGAAGGGCGCTCTGCTCGGCGCGGCCTCTTACAAACAGAGCGTCGAGCGCATTCGCCTCGGCAAGCCGCCGACAATGCTGACCGATACTATCCTCGATTTCGGCATCTCGACGGCCTACGCTCGCGCCGCGCTAATCGCCGTGACGGTCAGCGAGCGCGCGATCGCTCCGGCCGATTAGGATCTTCCGCGCGGCCAGATCGAGCACTACGCGCCGCCCTCGCAGCGCCGCCAGGCCCAGCACGGGAATGCAGAGCGCTCCGCGGTCCGGCGCAATATCCAGGCTGGCTGGCTCAAGTGCCCAGCCGTCGATCCTCAAGCGCCCATCTGCGCCCTGCTCCGACGCGCTCCGGCCGGTGGCATCCGCCTGCGATAGGGCCGCGAAGCTCTCCGGCTGCCGGATCACGCCGCCAAACCCCGTGGCGAGCGCCAGCTTGGCGGTCTGGCCATCGCCGGTCCGCGCGTTCAGGAAGTACCAGTCGCCGTACTGGTGATCGAGCGGAATCGTGATCGGCGGCTTAACGTTCTCGCCGTCGCCCACCAGCCAGCGGCTTCTGTCCGCCTCCGTCGACGCCATGGGCCAGAGCAGCACCCTGGATCGGTCCAGGTCGAAGCCGAGCACGAAGCCGGCAAGGCAGTCGGCGCCGAGCACGCCGTCTGCGCGGCCGGCCCGCAGTCCGGAGGCGCTGTACAGGCTCGCCGCATCGCCGACGAAAGCCTCGCAGAGAGCAGTCGTGTACTCCGGCATCGCGCTCGATAGCGTGATGCCGTCGAGCGTCACGCGCCGAAGCGTTACGCCCCCGCGCTCCACCGTGATCTGTTTCAGATCGAGACGATCCACAGCGGCCGGCGTCAGCCACGTCGCCAGGCTGCCGGTGTCGATTGCTAGGCGCACCGACCTGCCGCCGATCGATGCCTGCACGACCGCGGCGCCGCCTTCGAATGTGATCGGCAGCTCCGTCGGCGCGCTCAGCAGTCCGTCCGAGGGACCGTTGCGAGAGACCTTCACGCCGTCCGGTCCTTCGGCGCCTGGAAACGCAGCGGAGGCTCCCGGATCGTAGCGGCGACTCTCGCCGTTGCGGACCGTCTTCCCGCCATAGGGAAACGCGACGGTATAGGTAGGAAAGAGCGCCTCGTCTCCGCGCAGCCGCCGGGCGAACGGGCTGGGCCCGGCGGCGACGTCAAGGTCGCGGAGGTAGAGCCGGCCGGCCGGATAATCGATGGTCACCGCGAACCGCGAGAAGAAATCGCGGCCCAGCGGCCCGGGCGACGGTCCCGCCGAGCGGTCCGAATAGAGAACGCGCTGGCGCGGAACGGAGGCGCCGGCAACGGTGAGTTTGGCGGCGTAGGTCGAGTAGACGGGAAACCGCCCCTCGGCCGTGTCGATTACGCCACTCGGCCGCCAGGCGCTTCCGATCTTGTTCGCCGAAGCCGCCGGAATCCGGGTGAACTCACTGCCCGTATCGACGAGCATGAGTGTGGTGGGAAGCTCGCCGACGGTCGCGGGCACCTGATACCTGCCGCCCTCTGCGGGAATCAGCGGCGCGGGCTTCACGGTGTCGATGCCCAGGCGCTTCCGCATCGAAGCGGACAGATTGCCGCCGGGGATGAAGGCGATCTGCCGCGCGGCCAGGTTGACGTGAACGGCCATTCCGTTCACGCTGTCCACGCCAAGGATTCCGTCACACTCGACGCCCATGCTTCGTATGACGGCCGACTTGAGCACCGGTACGTCCTGCGAGATAAGGATCGGCGTCTCACCGATCTGGATGTCCAGGTGCGTCACGAGCACGGGAGATCCGTCCGGCAGCTTGAACGGGTAGCCGTTCTTCGGACCGAGCGGCTGCGTCGGGAGCGCATGCTTCGCGACGAACGCGTCCGACACGAAGGTGGAGCTTCCGGTATCGAAGAAGAATGTGGCAGGCATTCGTTGGTTCAGTCGCACCGGCACGTACATCGTGCCGTGCGCATCGGTATCTGTTCCGACGGTGTACGCCCGCTGACCGCTGGCGGGCCGGCCGGCGGCGAGCGCGAGCAGGGCCGAAACCGTACACATTGCGCTCAACACCTTGCGCCGAATAGGCATGGATCGTTCCCTCGTCGCGCATATCGCTCGTGCGTCGGCCCGTGGAGAAGAGCCGCCGCGATATATTGCGGCGCAGCCCGGTTCGAGCTCCGATTGTCGTCGTGGGGGAATATGCCGGCGGCGGCCGGCCCGGTACTATTCGTCGAACGCAGGCAATCTCCTGCGCCGGCCGCGATTGCGACTGATCGCCGCCACAATAATCGGAATCGAGAGACGCCGCCTCGTCACGCGCGCGCCACAAGGCTGAGGGACGATGGCCGCATATTCGTGTTGACAGCGGCATCCGCCGGTACTATAATCGACGTGCCATGGCTAAACAAAGAGACGCCCGATGACCCTGGAGATTCGCCCGTTCGAGGCCGAGGACGAGCCGGCGGTCGCCGCGCTCTGGTTGGAGGCGCTCGCGCCGACCGCGCCCCACCACGACCCCGCCACCGTGATCCGCATGAAGCTTGCGCACGATCGCGAGCTGTTCCTCGTCGCCGTGGTGGAGGGCAAAATCGCAGGCACGGTCATGGGCGGCTACGACGGACATCGCGGCTGGATCTACACGGTCGCGGTGTCGCCCACCCATCGGCGGCGTGGCATAGGGTCCGCGCTCCTCCGGCGCGTGGAGGCCGAGCTAGCATCGCGCGGCTGCATGAAGATCAACCTGCAGGTGCGCACGTCGAACGCCGAGGTGATGCGCTTCTACAGCGCGCTCGGCTACGCAGTGGATGACGTGATCAGCATGGGCAAGCGCCTCTATTAACGTTGCCGCCCGACCATCGATACCTGCCAGTTTGCGAACAGCACATAGGCTGGACAGATCCGTTGAGACCGTATGGCTGTCCGCGCCCGCTACTCGCAAACGCGGGCAGGGACGCCCGCACCACCGTAGCGTTGGCCGCCACCCACGCGGGCGCTGGCCGAAGTCGTAGGAGCCTGAGTGGACGGATTCTCGGTTACGGACCTGCGGGAGTTTCCGTTCGAATCGTTCGGCGCGTTTCGCGAGGCGTACGCCGGGGGCCAGGCGCGCGTATGGACGCGATACGACGTGCGAGCGGTTTGGCGCTACAGCTCGCCCGCGGAGCGCGCTCTGCAGGCGGCGCTCACGGGCTCCGGCCTTCTCGCCTGCCCCGCCTTCGCGGTGCTCGCCTGGGCGACGCACGACGCCTGGTGGCTTTGCGGAATTGTCGCGGCGCTGCTCGGCCTTATGGCCGCATCGCCATCGCCGGGGCTGGTCAGCGGAGGCGGATGCGTCGCCTGCCCGCTCTTTGCGGCGGGCGTCATCGGCTCCGTATTCCTGGACCGGTCGCTGCTCTGGTGCGGGGTGATCGGGTTTTGCTGCTGGTTTCTGGCCTGCGCCGGGCAGGGCGTCGGCGATGCGACCCTCCGCGAGGCGATGGTCACGACGGAGGAGGCGCTGGTCTACCTGGTTCAGCGCGGCGCGATCACGCGCATAGAGCCAATCGAAGAGCCGCCCGCGGAATCGACGCAGTAGACAGCGGCGATCCTGATGCCTGGTACGCTCGCGCATCCTCAGGAGGGCAATACGACATGGAGGAACATCCGCCTATCTCACCAGCCGCGTCGCCCGAGCGGTCGACCGCGGCTTCGCCCGAAGCGCGAAGTCGCAACATGCACATCGCCAGAACAAGCTGGCGGCGCGAAGATGCCGTCTTCACCGACAACCGGTATAGCCGCGCTCATACATGGGAATTCGACGGCGGCATTACAGTCGCCGCTTCCGCCTCTCCGCATGTGGTTGCGGCGCCGATGTCGTCCGTCGCCGCCATCGATCCCGAAGAAGCGCTGGTGGCCGCTGCGTCGAGCTGCCACATGCTCTCCTTCCTCTATGTCGCCCAGCGCGAGGGCTACGTGGTGGACAGCTATGACGATGACGCCTACGGCCTGTTGGAACGCGTGGACCGGCGCAAACTCGCGATCACCCGCATCGTCCTCCGGCCGCGAATCGCCTTCTCCGGCGATAAACTGCCGGATGAAGCCGCGATAGTCCACCTCCATCACCTTGCTCACGAGGAGTGCTACATCGCCAACAGCCTGAAGTCCGAGATTTCAGTTAGGACCGGCTGATCGTGGCCATGCTGAAGGGCGCGTCTACACCGCTAGTGCCAGCTAAGCACAACTGCGTCCCAATCACGATCGGAAAGCCGACCTATAACCCTAACGTGCCTGGCAACATATGCTCCAAGAAACGAACCCGTTACTCCGGCAAAATCCACCGTTACGACATCGCCTGGATCAGCCATCTTCTGCATCTTCCAGTTGTGTTAGCATATAATAGGAACTCGCTTTGCGAAACTCGCGAACGTCTTCGTCGGACCATTGTTCGCTTGCGACCACGATCGCCTCAGGCGCTATATCGTTAAGGATCATCGCGGCGAGCTGGAGCCGCTCCGCTGTGGGCCGGGCGCGTACGATGGTTTCGTAAAGTTCCTGAACGGTCGTCATCGTTATTCCCTTTCGATGATCTGTATACCGCGGACGATGCGGGTCTGCCGCCGTGACGCTGGCAATGTAATCCAGCTGGAAAAATCAAGACTCCGCAAACCGCTCTCGTAACGTTCGTGCACAGATTCCCGCGTTCACCGGCAAAATCGCCCCTTGCAAGCGACGCCGGATTCGGCTATAATAGTAGCGGGCGCGACGGGAAAACCCTGTCGCGCCTTTCGCTTTTTCGAGGGACGCCAGGAGGACGACGATGCCGCAGTACCAGCAGCTCAAAAAAGGAATGGCACGCGTTCGCGTGCTGCCCAAAGACGCGACACGCGCCTATCTGCTGATGATGAAGCACAGCGGCGGCAGGCTGCAGGTGCTTCCGGACGACCGGTACGAGATCGAAGAGAAGATGATGGCGCTGCTGACGGAGAACAACGTCTCCTTCGAGGTGATCGAGCAGAAATGACGAAGTACATCTTTGTGACCGGCGGAGTCGTCAGCAGTATCGGCAAGGGTATCGCGACCGCGAGCCTGGGCCGTCTCCTGCGCAATCGCGGCTACCGGGTATGTCTCCAGAAGCTCGATCCCTACATAAACGTAGATGCAGGGACGATGAATCCGTACCAGCACGGCGAGGTGTTCGTCACCGACGACGGCGCCGAAACCGACCTGGACCTTGGACACTACGAGCGATTCATTGACACCGACCTCTCGCGCCGCTCAAGCGTCACCACCGGCTCCATCTATCGCTCCGTGATCGAAAAGGAGCGGCGCGGCGACTACCTCGGAGGCACGGTCCAGCTCGTCCCGCACGTCACGAACGAGATCAAGGCGCGCATTTGCGAGGCCGCGAAGGGTACGGAGGGGGAGGCCCCGGCAGACGTGGTAATCGCCGAGGTCGGCGGCACGGTCGGCGATCTCGAGAGCCTGCCATTTCTGGAGGCGATCCGCCAGTTCAAGAAGGACGCCGGCAGCGAGAACGTGATGTACATACACGTCACACTGATCCCCTATGTCGGGCCGTGGGGCGAGGTAAAGACCAAGCCGACGCAGCACAGCGTCATCAAGCTCCGCGAGCTGGGCATCCTGCCGGACGTGCTGATCTGCCGGACCCGCCTGCCGATCTCGCAAGAAACCAAGAACAAAATATCGCTGTTCTGCGACGTTGCGCCGGAGGCCGTGATCGAGACGATCGACGCCGACACGATCTACGAGGTGCCGCTTCTCTTCGAGGAGGCCGGGCTGGCGCAGCTAGTCGAGCGGCGGCTCCAGATGCCCGAGCGTACCGCCGACCTGGCGGAGTGGCGCCGCATCGTCGAGCGGATCAAGCGGCCCAAGTTCGAGGTGAACGTAGGAGTGGTCGGCAAATACATCGATAACGGCGACGCCTATATATCGATCGCGGAGGCGCTAAAGCACGGCGGCATCGCCTGCGATGCCCGCGTCAACCTCCAATGGGTAGACAGCGAGGATTTAGAGCGCCCAGATGCCGCCGAAATCCTCGCGACCATGGACGCGATACTCGTCGCGCCGGGATTCGGCGCGCGCGGGGTCGAGGGCAAAATCCGCGCCGCGGACTATGCGCGCGAGCACGGCGTACCGTTTCTCGGCATCTGTTACGGGATGCAGATGGCCGTCATCGCCCATGCGCGCAGCGTCCTTGGCCTTAAAGAGGCGCACACCGAGGAGGTCGCTCCGGACACGCCCCACCCGCTCATCCATATCCTCCCGGAACAGCGCGACGTGGTGGACAAAGGCGCTACGATGCGGCTCGGAGCCTACAAGTGCCAGCTCCAAAACGGGACGCTGGCCGCCCGACTCTACGGCGCTTCGGTCGTGCAGGAGCGCCACCGGCATCGCTACGAGCTTAACAATGACTACCGCGAGGAGCTGGCACGCTGCGGCCTTATCTGCTCCGGCCTCTCGCCGGACTATCGCCTCGTGGAGATCATCGAAATCCCCGACCATCGGTACTTCATCGCGACGCAGTTCCATCCGGAGTTCCGGTCGCGGCCCAACCGGGCGCATCCGCTGTTTTCCGGACTGATCGGCGCGGCGGTGGAGCGGTCTGGGCGCCTGTTCGGGTCCAGGATCGAAGAGACGCCGGCAGAGCCCGCCACTGTCACCGCCGCGGGACGACGGGCGCCCCGCGCCAATGGCCGCGGTGAGCTGAACATCGAAATGGCCGAGGCGCTGGAGCTGTGAACGGACCCGCGCCGGGCCGTCCGCTCTTCGCCCTCTTCTGGAGGCTGTACATCCTCCTTGGCGTCGTCTCGATCGGCGTGGGAGGTTACCTGTTCGGCTGGCCACGCCAGACCGTGGGCGCGCCCGCCGGAGTTCTTGAGCCGATCCGCATCGTCGGCCTCGTCCTAATCGTGTTCGGCGTCGTTCGCATCGGCAATGCCCTCTTCCAGCTCTGGCGCCTGAGACAGCGATCGACGCCAGCGCCCGCCGCGACGCCGCCCCGCATAGTGGACGACACTTCGGGATCCGGTACGGGACTGTGACGGGAGCGCGCCGTTGATAGGCCGTCGCTTCGGGTCACTGTCGGCCTGCCTGGCGCTCGCGGCGACGGCGCTGGCAGGCCCGGCAGCGGCGCAGTCCGCCTCCGACCCGACGCAGTCGCGCGGTCCGATCCCGATCCGCGATTCGCGGCCGTTCAATCTTCTCTTTCTCCAGTTCGTGCCCGAATCCGCCGATACGCTTCGGTCCCGCGCCAACCGGTACGATCTCCAGTTCGATATCGCCAACAACACGCTCATTCCGAATCCGGGCGGCGGTACCGCAGTCGTCGAAGACAACGAGTACCAGCGCCTCCGGTTCGCGTGGCGCCACGGTCTCGACAGCCGGACGGAGCTGGCCGCGTTCACGTCGCTCGAATGGAGGGACGGCGGCATCCTGGACGGCATCATCAAGGCGTACCACCATCTCCTGGGTATCGCTGCAAACTCCGATGACGTCCCGCTTGGCCGCGATCACTTCCCGCTCTATCAGAGCAAGCTGGAGATCGTGGACACAGCCAACGGCCACGCGCTGGTCGATCAGGGCAACGCGATCGGCCTCGGCGAAACGATGGTGACGCTAAAGCGGCGCCTCACTGCGGGGGCCGGTCGCGGCGCGATCGCCGTCCGAATCGCCGTGAAGGCCCCTACTGGAAACCCAACACTCCTTCTGGGAAGCGGCCGCTTCGATGCCGGCGCGACGATTGATGGACGTTACAACCTCGGCCGCGACGTCACGCTTTACGGGAATCTGGGATACGCGCTGCTTGGCCGCGCCGGCCGCGTCCCGAGCTCGCGGCCGAATACGGTTGAAACTCTGGCGGCCCTCGAATACCATCCGAACCATCGCGACGACTACGTGCTGCAGGTCGACGGAAATGGCGATTATGTTCTTACGGGGAACAGCTTCGCCGACCGGTCGAACGTAACGCTCACGTTCGGATACCGGCGCGTGATCGACCGCAAGACCATCGCCCACATCTCTATCTCGGAGAGCGGCCACCTCTTCGAGTTCAACGCGCCGAGCATCGCAAATATCGGGCCCGAATTCACGCTCTCGACCGGCGTTACCTTGCTGCGCTGAACGTCGGCAGCGCGCTGTATGTCCGGAGTATCCCTTGACGGCACGCGCGACAGTTACCCGAACGATGATCCTCGCCGTCGCGGTGCTCGCGACCACCATCGCATGGCGGGCCGCGGTCGACGCCGACACGGCGCCGCCGATCCACGCCTCCGCGATTACCGCCGACACCGCGATCGGCCCCGGCTGCGAGCTGAATATCGTGGTGGACGGCGAGCCGGAGCTGTCTCACCCGTATACCGTGGACGCGACGGGCTGCGTCCACTTCTCGATCGCCGACTCCGCGGGCGAGAACACGCAGCAGTGGTCCGTTTCACTGCTCGGCATGACCGCGGCACGGGCGAAGGCGGCGCTCGTCGTCTCGCTGTCCACCTACTTCAAAAACCCGGCTGTCATCGTCACGATCGTTCGGCTGCCCGGCGTCCAGATCGAGATCGCGGGCGAGGTGCTGCGGTCCGGCCGATTCGTCCTTCCCGCAGGCGCTCGCGTCTCCGACCTCGTGCGGCCCGACGTCACGAATCCCACCGCCGATCTTGGTGACGTTCTAATCCGCCGGGGCGGCGCGGCCGGCACGTCGAAGACGTTCAACGTCGATCTGACCCTTGCGCCGTCCGACGAGGACGACGACCCGAGGCTCATGGACGGCGACCACGTCTTCTTCCGCAAGCGGTCGGAGGCTGCCCCGCGCGCCGAGCCGAGCTTTGTCCACGTGGTCGGGGAGTTCGGCGCCGCGGCTGGCCCCAGTCGAAACGGAGGCCAGAGCACGGACGGCGTGGCCGTTCCGATCGCGGAGGGAACGAAACTGCGCGACGTGATCGCGCGTGTCGGTCGCCTAAGGCCGTCGGCGGACCGGTCCCGTCTCTACCTCGGCCGAGCCGACGGCTCCACGCGCGTGCTGAACGCCGATCGGATCGAAGCCGGCGACCCGGAACAGAACGTGACGCTTCGCGCCGGCGATCTGCTCGTAGTGCCGAAACGGGACCGCGGCGAGGTGTTCGCGGTCCTTGGCGAGGTCGCCAGCCCGAATACGTTCCCCTGTGGCTCCGCCGCAAAGATAACGCTCAAGCAGGCGATTGCAGGCGCGGGTGGCCTATCGAAGAAGGCGAACCAGCATCGCGGCGTGCTGAGCAAGGGCTATCTGCTGGACCCGACGAAGGCGCGCGCGATACCCTTCGACCCCGATCTGGTGCGCCGGGGCGAGCAGCCGGACATGGACGTCGAGCCCGGCGACGCGGTCATCATCGAAGCCAGGAAAAAGCGCCCCACCTTCTGGCAGCAGCTCCTGCCGTTCGCCCTTCACTTCCTTCCCCTGTAGTTGCGAGGCTAATTCGCGGCGCCGTCTGCAACTTCGGTCGGGCCTGGCGTGGTAGTGAAGGCCCGGCCCAGCAGGTTGCCTGCAATGCCGGGAGTATCGCAGTCCACCACGGCGCGGCCGTCCTTCATGTCAAGCTCCCAGGTGCCATCTTCGAGGTAGAGCATCAGCATCGGGCCTCCCGGCCTGGACTGGGCGTCCTGCACCGCGCGTGCGCCGCCGCGCGCTGACGAGGGCATATGCACGGGAATGCGAGCCGCCCCGCGCGCTGCCGGCGTGTGCGCGGGTCGCGGCGCGGCCGCTCCGCGAGAGGGCCGGACGCCGCGGGAGGGCAGCGGCTTAGCGGCGCCTCGCGCGGGCGACCCAGCCTGTGTCGATACGGGCTTCGGAGCCGGCTCCGGCGGCGCGTTCAGCCAGATGCGCGTCGGCTGGGTCGAGGGCTTGCCATAGGTCTCAACCGGCCCCGTCCCGCGAGCCCGCAGCACCCACAAACCTGGAGATCCCTCGTCCGATGGCTCGAACTGCTCGCCGGTGTTGCCGGCCCTCGATACCATTTTCATGATAATGTGGTGCGACTTGCTCAGCGGCTGATTGTCCACGGCGTACACGAGGATCGTGCCGAAGTGCGTCGGAGTCGAGACGCTGAACAGACCGAGGTTGTACGTTGCGTCGGGAGAGAGATCGCCGGAGATGATGCAAAGCCGCGGCGTCCGGATTTCAAGGCGCCCTTGCCGACAGTAGCGCGCGATCTGGCCCGTGTCGCTGTGCCACTCTCCGGTAGCTACGCTGTCCGAGCTTACGGGCGCGTTCAGCCGCTTCACCGCGTCCAGCACGTCGCGCAGGATCTGGAGATCGTGCGGCCCCCCGGTCGGCGCGGCGGCAAGCGGGCCGGCCGGCGCGTCGGAAATCACGTTGTTCAGGCGGCAGGACCAGGCGATGCGGCGCAGATCCGTCGCGCGGTTTGGCCAGACGAAGCGCTTCGGTGTCGGGTAGGCAAGCGTGACGGTGTGGCTCGCAGGCGCGATGGCGCGCGTAAGGAACGCCTGTCCCGCAAGCGCGTGGAGGCCCCAGACAGCCGGGTCAGACTGGAACGCAAAGTCGTTCAGCGCGTCCGCCTCCGCGCCGTTCGGCGCGCGGTTCGTCTGGTAGCCGAACAGCAGAACCGCGTCGAAGTCCTGGAGCGACGAGTAGGCGAGCGTCTCCGGCTCGCTTACGCTGCGGTATTTGTTCGGCCACGTGCTTGCCCATTCGCGGATCACCACGGGCTTGTTGTTCCAGCGCAGCGCCGCGGTATACGGCGCGAAACCGCCCGCATCGTCGGCGCGCACGGAGTTCCGGTTGCTGTAGAAGCGCAGATCCGGAGCCGTCGGGTCGCCGTTGATGCCCTCGCCGTACCAGTTCTCGGAGGTGAAGTCGCACTCCTGCGCGACGGACGAGACGTCCGGCGCCACGTCGCTTGAGACGACGGCGGTAACCGGTATCCGCACGCCGATCGAGCGCAGGTGGCTCCGCATCTCGCGAAAGTAGGCGCGCTGCACGGACGCCAGGAACTCGACTCCGTCCCGAATGCGCGTCTGCGCCCGCCGCGAGGCCGTGATGTCCGGACCGCCGCGATCCGCAAGGTTGGCAGCCAGCAGCGGGAGC
>DATGJU010000336.1:0-3190 GCA_035295045.1 Chthonomonadaceae bacterium | reverse complement strand
ATAAGGCCGAACGCGGCGCCCCAATCGCGCTGCAAATCGCGGCCAAAACGGTCCGCGTACTCTGCGGGATCGACCGCCATGCGGTATAGACGCCAGTAGAGCCAGCGCGCGCGCGAACCCGGCGTCGGTCTGGAGCACCAGCGGGGGCCGCGGCGCGGCGGTGCTCTGGTAGGCATCGATGGAGAATGTATTGAACCAGAATACGCCTCCGACCTTCGAGCCGCTGCCCGCTCCGAAGCCGACGTAGTCCTCGCGCGTCACGGTGGAGTAGGGCGATACTCCTGGCCGCGTGAAGTTCCAGGGCGACGACCGTTCCAGGCCGGCCGCAAGGCAGACCTGGGAAAACCGGTGCTGAGCGCGCAGCCGGGCGCGCTCGCCGTAGACCGCGAAATCGCCATGCCGAACCCGCCTGCCGAGGGCGGTGTGGACGAACGTGAAGAGCTGATACGCCGAAACCTGGTCGACGCCCAGCTCGAGGCAGCGCCGCGCATCGTCTGCCGTTTCCGTCTCCGATTGGCCGGGAATGCCGAACAGCAGATTGACGTCGACGCAGTCGAAGCCGGCGGCCCGACCGGCACGCGAGCATCAAGTTGAATCCAGCTGGACTGCGCCATTGCGACCTCCCAACATTGTCTGCGGTGTTATGACTTGGACTGTAACACAGTCGCGTCCGTTTCGCATGGGCCGAAGGTCCTGTACTTACGGCGCGGGTTCCATCTCGATCCCGCCATCGGCGCTCCCGTCGAGCGGTCCGTCACGTGCCGAAGAGGCAGCAGCAGCGGACCGCGAAGCTTGGCGCGCTTCGCGTCCTTCGCGGCTTCGCGTACGGCTATCTCCCTAACGCAGGTACTCGCCTGGCGTGCGCGTGCTGGCATAGGTGGCATCCGGATCGCGGTGGCGGATGGCTTCCGGCACGCCGCCGGTCCAGTAGTCCGGCACGGTCGGCGGCCGGTCGTACCAGCCGAGGAGCAGCGTTCGCCGCCGGTCGCTTTGGTTGCCGCGGGCGGCGTGGAGCAGGCGGCCCTCGCCGATTACCAATGAGCCTGCCCTTACCGGCACGTCGACTGCGTCCGGTGGCGTTGCGAAGAGGTCCGAGTCCTCTTCCGGCGCGAAGTAGCTCTCGTCGGCGTGGGCGGTCACCAGCCGATCGTGCAGCGGAATTCGCTTCCGGTGGGTGCCGGGAATGATCTGGAAGCAGCCGTTCTGCTCGGTGGTGTCGACCAGGTAGTAGGAGAGAAAGAGGTACTGTGGCCAGGGCGCGGCGCTGATCGGATCGTTCCAGCGCATCCAGTCCTGGTGCCAGTAGAGCGGCGGACCGCCCGGAGGCTTGCTGAGGATGATGAACGAGCCGCGCGACCGGAAGTCGGTGAGGCCCATGGCGTCCAGCGCGGCTTGCGCCTGCGGCAGCTTCACCAGCCGGTCGATCACAGCGTTTTCGCGGCCGCTCACGTGCAGGTCGGAGCCCTGGTACTTCCAGCGTGCCGGGTGCTCCACGGCGTCGAGCAGGCGGTCGGTCTCGTCGCGGAGATCCTGCAGCAGGTCGGCGGGTAAAATGTCGTCGATTACGCAGCAGCCGTCCTCGGTAAGCTGCAGCCGCTTTTCAAGCGCCTCATCGGGTGTCATATCGCGCACCTCCTCTCGCGGGCTGGCTACTAAGCGGCCGGCCTCTTCCAGATCGTCACCTGGCAGCCGGTGTGCGGAAACATCAGGCGGCCCTCCTGCGCTAAGCGGCTCTGGCGATCCAGCATCTCGGCGCGTGGGCCGCAGCGAGCAGTCCGGGAAGCTGCGCCAGCGCGGCGCCCGAGCATCCGAGTCGGCGATGAGCCATGCGACGGCTCCGCTCCGTGGCACACAGCGCCTCGCGAGCGGGAACGCGAACACGACGCCTGCCGTCCATGCGATCCCGCTCGGAAGCACCGCCCAGCGCGGGTCGCCGCCGCCTATCAGCGAAACCAGGCCAACCATCAGGCCATCGTGCAAGTGCGGAACGAGTCGAGGTCGCCGAAAAGGTGGCGCATATCGCCGCTGCGCAGGTCCGTCGCGAGGCTCAGCCCGGAATAGAAATGCGCGTTCCGATCGTGGATCGCGTCGCTCCATAGCAGGCGCTATGACGTGAGTAACCGGAGGTACAATGAAGCCGCGCCGCCGGATCCCTGGACGATGGATCCCAATGCGCCCAAAGGATGACGTAATGACGGACGAACCGTCCGGCCCGCAGCCCAGAATCATAGAGGTCGGCCCGACGCCATACCTCTATGCCGCATTTCCCGGAACCACCGCATTCTACTCGACCTGGCTTGACGATCGGTCCCACGACCCTGAGAACGGCGTCCGCATCTTATCGTTGGCAACGCTGCCCGGCCTGGTACGCCGTCTCGCCGATCCTTCATACGACCTGGTTGCGGTCCACGCCGCGGCGGGCTCGCCCTGGAGCTTCCGGTCGCTCTCTCGGTCGCTGTTTCGTCGGAGTGTGCTGCGCGGGTCGATGCCGCTCGCGCGACCCTTCGGCGCAGAGCTGCTGCGGGGCCGCGTCGCCGCGCCCATCGCGGTGCTGGACTTCGAGGACACGTCGGTAATCGATCGCGCCAGCGCATTCCTGCTGGACCGCGCGACGATCTACTTCAAGCGCGAGCTTCCGCCGGACCACTGGCTGGCGTTCGCCGGCACGCTGCACCGTTCGGCGCGTACGCCCCGCTTCCGGTCGGAGCCACGCAACCGGTCCCGTATCGAGAAGGTCCGGCCAATCGCGCTCGGGATCGAGGCCGGCGTCGAGAACCACCCCGCTGCCGCGCCCCTTCCCGCTGCCGAAAAGCGAGTCGACGTTTTCTTCGCCGGTCGCATTCACGGCTCCTCAACGCTTCGCGAACACGGCATCGCGGAGCTGGACGCGCTCCGGATGGAGGGCCTGTCGATCGACATCCCGGGCCAGCCGGTCGACAAGGCCGAGTATCTGGAGCGCTGCGCCCGCTCTTGGATCGTCTGGTCGCCGCCCGGCTACGGCTGGCAGTGCTTTCGCAATTGGGAGGCCGCACTGTGCGGCGCGGTGCCGCTTATGGCGCGGCCGACCATCGAACAGCACCGGCCGCTCGTCGATGGCAAGCACGCGCTCTATTACGAGCCGGAGCCTGGCGGCCTGGCGCAGGCCATGCGCGCCGCGATTGCGGATCGCGCCCGGCTGGCCGCCATGGGC
>DATGJU010000335.1:0-14923 GCA_035295045.1 Chthonomonadaceae bacterium | reverse complement strand
TGGCTACTCCGACTTTTGTATTGTAAGGGGAACGCGAGAGGCCGATGCCAGAAAGAACGAGCACCACCGCAAATCCGCCTCCGCCGACGATGCTGGCCTTGGAGACGATATTCATGCTGTGGTGGAAGATCTGAGCCATCTGGGGGTGCTCCATTCGCACGGAACGATCTACGCCTGGGCAAATCTCTCCACCGGACGTCACCCGAAAGTATACCTGCGTCCGATTCGGGAGTCAACCGCTCGGCGGCTAATACTGTGCTTTTTTTCACGAATAGCGGCCGGTCGATCTCTTCACACTTTGTGCGAGCTCGGCCGATCGCGAGCCGCACTTCGCGGACGGTGAGATACGACAACCGAACGCTGCGCCACTATCCCCGCGGAAGAACGGAGGCCACGCTGATCGCCCGATCCACGGCCATAACCAGGAACAGCAGGGCGAGGTACACCATCGAGTAGTGGAACAGCGAGCTCGCGCGCGGCCGCTCGATTCGCTGGTAGAGGCGCAGGCTCTGGGCCAGCAGCGCGCCGTTCAGCAGGAGCGCCGCGCACAGGTAGAACAGCCCGAGCCCCGGGTGGACGAAGAGCGGCAGAAGCGATACGAGCGCCGTGACGACCGCGTAGCCGCCGATCTGCACGACCGTCGCGCGGTCGCCGCGCACGACCGGCAGCATCGGCACTCCGACAAAGGCATAGTCCTCCTTGAGCAGCAGCGCGAGCGCCCAGAAGTGGACCGGCGTCCAGACGAAAATGATCGCGAAGAGGTACCAGGCCAGCGCGCTGCTCAGGTTCCCGGTGACGGCGGCCCAGCCCACGAGCGGCGGGAAGGCTCCGGCCGCGCCGCCGATGACGATATTGTGCCACGTCCGCCGCTTCAGCAGCATCGTATAGACGATCACGTAGAACACGAGTCCGGCAAGGGCGAGCACCGCGGAAAGCAGGTTGGCTGCGGCCCAAAGGATCACGAACGAGCCGCCGGCCAGCGCGAACGCGAACCAGAGGGCGGACGCCGACGGTATCTTTTGCGTGACCGTCGGCCGCTCGGACGTGCGCTTCATGCGGCCGTCGATGTCGCGATCGATCACCATGTTAACGGCGTTGGCCGCTCCGGCCGCCATGTATCCGCCGATGGCGACCGCGAGCAGAAGCAGCAAGCCGCGCCCGTGGGACGCCGCGGCGAAGGCGGGCCGGGCAATGAACATCGCGGCGAGCGTGGTGAACAGCAGAAGGCTTATGACGCGCGGCTTCGTGAGCGCCACGTAGTCGCGCCATCCGGCGGCGCCTAGCGCAATACGGCGCAGCTCGAACTCGGGATCGGCGGATGCCGCTTCGACCTGCGTCACGTCTTCCGCCAGCGCCGAGGCCGCGAGGAGCACGAGCACGATCCAGGTCGCATCGGCGAGAAGCAGATGGACGAGCTGCATCCCTACCGGCGCTTTGAGCAGATAGTTCAGGAAGCCCGCCGCCATCTGGACGAAGAAGGCGACCCCGATCCAGCGCGCAAACCGGCCCGTATTGGGCGACGGTCGCAGGTGGCTGGCCAGCCCGGCGAGCAGCAGCAGGTAGAGTCCGACGGAGGTCGCGATCAGAGGGTGGAACAGGCGCAGCCGTACCAGAAGGTTGGCCGTGGGCGCGAGATCGTCGTGCAGCCCTTGAAGAAGCGATTTCGCCGGGAACAGCATGTCTCCCAGCGCGGTGATCGCGCCGCTAATTCCAAGGATGAGGGCGCCCGCGAGGCCGAGTGCCAGAGCGAAGCCGAGCGGCCCCTGGCCCTTGAGGCGGATCGCGCGATACCCGCTTGCCCACCACGCGGTCAGCGTCAGGCACGCCAGAAGGACGAACGTGTTCGTCAGGTGCATCGACATCGCGAGGGCGCGATAGATCGATGGGTTGTGGGCGACGTACTTGTAGAGGACCAGGATAGCGCCGATGAGCGCTTCTGAAAATGTGAACGCCACGGCCGCGAGGGCGGCCCGGCGAACCGGATGCCGCGCCGGGAAAGCGGTCCAGGCGCATATGGCGAGGGCGATTACGAGGAGGATGGCGAGGCCGCTGGAGACGCGATGGACGAATTCGATGACCATCGGGAGATGGTGCGCGTCCGGGAACACCGCTGAGCCGCAGTTCGGCCAGTGCGCGCCGCACCCATCGCCGGAGAAGCTCGCCCGAACGAATGCGCCCCAGGCGATGACGGCGATGTTGTAGGCGAGAAGCGCCCAGGCGAACACGACAAACCGATCACGACGCATTGCGCGGCCTCCGATGAACCACTGAGTTCAGTGTACCCCACAAGCGCCGCAGTTCCGCAACAGTACGATATGGCCGTCCGCTTGGCCCCCGTTTGGCCTTGACAATGCGGACGGCCCATGGTAGAATTGTCGGCGTTGGCTCGGTTCGCCGGGCCGTTGGGGGCTGTGGCTCAGTTGGGAGAGCGCCTCGTTCGCATCGAGGAGGTCAGGGGTTCGAATCCCCTCAGCTCCATTCCCCTTGTATCTCAACCAGTATCCGCCTATACCGCTCCGCGCCACTCCGGCAGCGCCTCGAGCGCCGGCATCTGCCGCCGGTCGGTAATGACGGCCGACAGCGCGCTCAGCAGCGCGTGGTCGCGGTCCGAGATTCGGCCGCACAGGTGCTGCAGCACCGGCGCCACGGTCCACTCGAACGATTCGGTGGCTCTCAGCGCGCCGCGCATCGCGGCCAGCAGGGGCGCGATCGGCTCGGCCGGCGATCCCAGCATCGCGATCGCCATCCGCAGCCACAAGATGCGGGGCAGAACATAGGTCGGACCCAGCGTGTGGCGCTCCCATGCCCTCCGCGTGTGCAGGACTGCCGCGGGCAGATCGTCCGTTACCAGGGCGATGCGCGCGAGGTGGCAGTGCGTGCTCGGTACCTCGAACTCCGCTTCCAGCACGTGCGTCAAGAGCGCCCGCGCGCTATCGTAATCTCCAGCGACGAACGCCGACAGCGCGGTCATGCGGGCGCTCATCGGCGACAGGTCGAGCTCGTCTTCGTCCTCGTCATCATACTCGTCGCTTGGCTCGACCTCGAAGTCGCGCCACTCCGCGACGGTGGCGAACGGGTCGTCGAGCGAGGCCCGCTTCCGCGTCGCTCCGTCGATCAGAACGGTCCAGCCCGCTTGATGGCTCATACTGGAAGCGTGCTCGCGCACAAAGCCGCCACGGAGAGCCGCACGGCCCGCGGCCGGCGGATTGTGGACCGCGTCGTCGATGCATCGCGAGGTCGGCAAGATCCTGTGGTCGAGCACGCCCTGCTCGTCCAGCCGATGGAACAGCCCGCCGATCTGCAGGAAGCGCGTGTCCAGCTCCAGGAGCTCGGACCGCAGCGCGAGCACGCGCGGCAGGTCCCGCCAGTCGAGGGCGTGCTCGCGGAAGTAGCTCTCGAGCCCGCACGCCGCCTCCTGTACCGGCCCGGGCTCATCGAGCAGTCGGTCCAGTGGCGCGTCCGACCCGCCGCTCCGGGCGCGGGCCGCATCGAGCTGTGTAAGCGGGACCGACCATTTTGGCAGCGCCGGCCACGAGAGCCCGCGACTCTCCGCGAAGTCGGCGTAGACGGCCTGCTTTATCCGCCAGTCCAGCATGGTGTCCAGCGGACCGGCGTCTCCTGCCAGCGCGTTCAGCACGCACTCCCATGCGTCCAGCACCGTTGGCGCCCAGTCCGGCAGCCGGTTTGCCGAGGCGGCGCGAGACTGGCAATCGCGCGCCGCGGCCAGGCAGCTCCGCTGAATGGCGATCGCCGAAACAGTGCCGCCCGGAAGGACCGGCACGGTCGCGGTGGCGGAAGGATCGGCGGCGAAGGCGCGCAGCGCGGCCACCGGATCGGCGAGGCGCAGGTCGCCGAGGGGCCGCACGCCCGCGTCGATCAGTCCTACCACGATCGCCGTAACGCCTGCGCGCAGCCACATCGCCAACTGCGAGCCGAGGGCGTCCGCGCAAATGAGGTGCAGCCGGTAGGCGCCCGATCGCGTCAGCGGCTCGTTCCTCAGGTTGAGGATGGGGCGCGATCGCGTCGTCTCGGTGCCGGTGACCGCAGTGAGGAAGTGCGACCGGGGCGACAGCGTGAACTCGATTCCCGCCGAGTGGGGATTGAATCCGCCCGATCCCGCAAAAAGCGTGCGGCTCACGAGGAAGGGGACGAGCTGCTCGGCGTACTGGGTCGGGTGCCGGCGGCAATGAAACGATTCGTGGCAAGCCCACGTCGCCGGATCGCCGCCGCCGCCATACCCCGTGTTGCCACGGAACGCCAGGGCCTCGACGTGCGGATCGCGGGCAAGACCGGCCGCGATCTCGCCCATAATCCTATCGCCCGCGAGCGTGAACCGGACAAGCTCATCGGGCTTCACGCACTCCGGGGTCGCGAACTCCGGATGGCATCCCATGTCAATGTAGAACTTGCCCGCGTTCGACAGGAAGATTCCCTGGCCGTCCGCGGACTCGACGTGCGCGAACCGTTCGCGAGCGATGTCCATGACCGCTGCCGAAACGTCTTCGGGGCTGCGCGGTTTGCCCTTCCGATCGAGCACGGTCAGGGCATACTCCGTCTCGAGGCCCATTAGCGTGCTCATGGCTACTGTGCGCTCGTCTGCTTGACCTGCCGCATGAACGTGTCCGAGTTCGAACTCAGCGACCGGTTGACGACGTCCCGGCTGGCCTGCAGTAGGCGCGAAGCCTGGTTCGTGCGCTCCATCGACGGCGCCGGACCGGCCGCGGGACCGCCCTCGCGGATGGCTGCCGCCGATCGCGTCATCTCTTGCTGCTCCATTTTTCCTTACCCCCAGTTCCGAAAGAAAGTGAACGCGGTGCGTTCTCGGTTGTTAGACCCGGCGTCCCGCCGGTTACCGGACTGGTACTCCGGCTGGGTCGATTCGGCGGCGACTGCGCGAAGCGCGCTCAGGAGCCAGCCTCTCGACGCCGCGCGGCCCTGCCGGAACAGGCCGCCCGTCTCGGCGCGCGTGAACCCGCCGGGATCGTCCAGGCGCACCTCGAGCGATGGCGAATAGTAGCTGCGGTCCGTGTTGGCGCGCACGCGGACCCGATCCCAGTCGATCTCGACGACCCCCGCGCGCCCGAATTCGCGGAGCAGCCGGGTCCGCGTGAACGCGCGCGTGTCGGACGGCGGCTCCCGCGTGAAGCGGTCGATCGCTCGCTCCGGCGCGAGCAGATCGACGCAGTCGCCGGCCTCCAGCGCCCAGTAGAGTCCGTCCGCAGGGTCGAGGCTCCCGTACGTCAGGTCGAGCTGCTTTACCTCAGGCGATCGCCAGTCGAGGCCAGGCGTGTCCTCCAGCACCTCGCTCAGTACGCGCCGCTTGAGGACCCAGTCCAGGCGGCGCGACAGCGCTTCCCAGTCGCGCGCCGCAAGTCGGTCCAGCGTATCGCCCCAGAGCGCCAGGATCTCGCCTGGCCGCGGCACCGTCTGTTCGCAGCCTCCGGCGTCGACGAATTGCGCCGCCGCGTCGAAGAACCGCCGCTGCAGGTCGAGCGCGGAGACCTCGGCTCCGTCCAGCGTCTCCTGGCGCGCGCAAAGGTCCGGATCGCGGCTGAAGGCGCTGAACGCCTGCACCGGATCCTGCAGAATTTCATCCGGCCGGATCCGCACCGTCTCGCTCTCGATCATTGCGAGCAGTATCTGCAGTATGCCGACCTTCAGGATGTTCGCCGTATGGCACAGGTTCACGTCGCTCGAAATGTGGTGCAGCCGTGCGAACCGGCTGTCCAGCCCGCAGAGCGTTTCGTCCCGGCTGTTTACGATCGGCCGCCGGAACGTGGTCTGCAGGCCGACGATCTCCTCGATGAAGTCGGCCCGCTGGCTGATCTGGTAGTCGATCCACGGCGCGCCGTTCTCCGCTCCCACCTTGCCCTGGCCGGCGACCAGGATGCTGCTGGCGTGATAGCTGGCCAGCCAGAGCAGATAGTGGATACGGCGGTGGAACAGGTTTTCGTAGCAGCGCCGCGAGATCAGGAAGTTCAGGTGGCTGCCCCAGGAGGCGCCGAGACCATCGCTGTTGCACGCCAGTACGCGAAGAGCGACTCCCCGCGCCAGATCGTACTCCGCGCGCTGCTGCGCGTTTCGCACCAGCCGAAGCTGGGCGTGCATGGCGGCCGTGAAGTCCCAGGCGCTGCGGGTCTCCGGGAGGCACATCTCCAGGTGGTCCAGGTCGATATAGCAGCAGGAGCCGTTATCCAGCCACTTCCGGCCAATGTCCTGAGGATTGGCCGAGTAGCCGCTATAGCTGCTGCCGGGAATTCCGTCGATGTTTCGAAGCAGAAGCTGGCTCGCCAGGCGGCCGGTGCCGCCTTGGTGTTCCACTCCCTCCAGGAAATTCCCCAGCTCGGTATCCGCGCCCACGATCTTGGGCAGGCGCTCGATCCCCACAGCTCGTTTCTGCACGTCCAGTTACTCCCTCGCGAATGCACATCAAGACCGCCCGCAACCAGCAACCGGCAGCCAGCAACCAGGAACCGGGAACCAGTACCAGCTACCCGCCCACGGCCACCAGGAACCGATGCGCGCGCGTCACTCTGCGGCGGATAGGCTCGACTCCCAGCACCACCTCGTCCTCCGCCAGCGACTCCAGGTGGTTATGGGCGTTGTGCGGCGTGAGCGTGGTCGCGAGCCGCTCGCGCGCTTCGACCAGGGCCTCATCCATGTCCGCGGCGCAGAGGCCGGCGGTCCCGGTGGCCTTGTGGCGCCGGCGTGCCCGATCCTTGGCGGCCAGGGCGATCTGCTGGATCAGCCGGCCGCTCACGAGCTCGCGCGCCGAAACCGTTCGCGTTCTGGCGTCGCGGAGCTTGAGCACGCAGAGCTCGCCGTCCGCGTTCGGCGCGAACAGGCTGGAGACCGCGCGGTCGATCATCTCGGCGCGGACTGCTTCCGCGCCGCCTTCGCCCTGGTACGGTATCTCCGGCTCCAGGTGGACGCCGAATATCTCCTGCGCGCCACGCCGGTCCGGCCGCCGGACCGAGATCTCGGCCCCGAAGCGGCTCAGCAGCGCGGCGTCCAGCAGGTCCTTCCGGTTGCACGCAGCGACGATCGAGACGTTCTTCAACTCGCGGAAGCCGTTCATCTCGTTCAGCAGCGCGCTGAGCGCTTTGTCGCTGTGGTGGCCGGAGACGCTTCCGCGAATGCGTCCCACGGCCTCGATCTCATCCACGAACAGAGCCGCGATGGCGCCTTCCGACGCCGCGGTGCGCAGGCTGGCGAAGAGCGAGGCGATGTTCGCCTGCGTCTGGCCCACCCACTTGGATTCCCACTGCGAGGCCTTCACGACCGCCAGGTACACCGGCATGCCGGCCCGGCGCTGGATCTCGCTAAAGACAGCCCGCGTCATCGCCGTCTTTCCGCAGCCTGGCGGCCCGTGCAAGAGAAGGCTGTGCGAGCAGGGGAGCCGGTACCGCTCGGCAAGCTCCGGGTACAGCAGACTGTCGACAAGCGCGTCGCGCAGGCGGTCGAGATTATCGTGCTGCCCTCCGATGCGGTCCAACGGAATGTCCTCGACCTGCTCCAGAAGGTATGGGTTGCGCTCGCCGTCCGACATCTTCTCCAGGCAGAGGCGCGCCGGCCGGTCCCAGCGAACGGTATCGCCCGGGCGCAGGGCGGTATCGTCCAGCGCGGCGGCGGCCGCGACCAGAATCTGCTCATCGTTGCCGGACTTGAGCACGATCCGTCCGTCGCCTGTGTACCTCTCGAAGGCGGCCATCTCGCCCGTCTGCGGCCGCTCGCCGCCCGCTACCGCCGCGAGTACGCTCTGCTCTGCGTTCAGGTAGATCCATTGGCCGGTCTTCAGGCCGGTAATGTCGGCGTCGCGGCCCACGGCGACTACGCGCTGACCGCCGCCGTTGACGACTACGGCCATATCGCCCAGCCGGGTCGGCTCGGTGTAGAGGAACCTGGCCGGTATCCAGGGCGAGGCGCCGTACTGGTCGAGGATCTTCTGCGCCTCCTCGATCATCTCGCCGGACTCGATCAGGCCCTGGCGCGCGCGCCGCAGCTCGCGCAGCAGCATCTCGTCCAGCCGCCCGTTGGCGTCCGGCGCCTGCGTCCGTGCAGCGGCCAGAATCGCAAGCGCATCCTGGTCCGACGCTGCGCCCTCCATCCACGCCTGCAGCAGTACCGCTGCCTGCTCCAACTGCCGGCCGCCCGGCTCCGGCGCCGATCTGGTCATAGTCCCCGTCCTCTCGTCTTGAAGCGTCCGTACCGTTTAGGCGGCCCAGGACGCCCGGTCTCGTCCGCGGCAGCGCCGATTAGTGGTCACCGCCCGCGCTTCAGGCCGTATCCGCGACGTGGTATCCGCGGGCCTCGATCGTTCCGCATCGCCAGCCGTAACAGGCGTGCTCCATTGCCCATCCGCCCTCCTGGCGGGGCCGGTCGCCGGTCACCAGCGCCACGTGAAACGCCCGTGAAAAGACGGCCCGGTGAACCGCCCGGTCGTCCGCGCTGAAGAACTGACGACCGAGCGGGCAGCTCTTCTGGGCCTCCGGCTCGCATTTGCACCAGTATCGACTCGGATGCGAGTGCCAGTAGCCGCACATGATCTCACCGCGTCCGCGCAATGCGATGGTCCCGCGCACTGCGTCCCAGGTCTGCGGCGTGAACGTCAGCCGCGTCGATTGCGCGATCGTGTGCAGGGCCGGCACCAGCGCCGTGACCTCGAGCAGCAGCTCCGGACCCTCGGTATCGCGCCACAAATGACCGATCAGGACGCCGCCGGTCTCGTTCTCGTTTGCGGCCGTCTTCAGCTCCTCGGCCTGCGCCAGTATCGATGCAGGCAGCAGGACCGGAAAGTCGGCCTCGTCCGATTGGCCCGCGTGCCGCGATCCTGCGAGCATCTCCGCGATCCGGCGCTCGCCGCTGATCGGCGACGGCGAAACCTCCTCGACGATCCAGTCGCCCTCCCGTGCGCCACCGATCGCGGCGGATTCGTCAGGCAGCGGAAGCGCCGCGATGCGGTACCGGAATACGTCGCCCTCGCGCAGCTTGCCCTGCTGGACGAATTGCGCGGCCGCCGCCTGCGCCTGTGGCGCGAAGTAGGTGATCGGTAGCAGCGCGGCGGGCGCGCCGGCGGCATCGTCGCCAAGCGAAAGTCGGACGGATACCACGTAGGGCTCGCCGGCCTGGCCATCCCAGACCGGCTCGCAAAGCTCCCGCGTGCCGGCGCCGATGGGCCGATTGCAGCGCAGCGCCTGGAACCGCACGGCCTCCTCGGCCGGAAACCAGTCCGGCGCGATCGCGGCGGCGCCGATCGGGCTCCCATCGTCGGCGGTAAGCGCGGCGAGAAACCGGTAGCGGGATTCGGTCATCGGATCGGCCCTCCTAATGCATTGCGCGCCCCGACCTCCCGGGTCCGTCCGAACTCGGGAGGCGCGGGCGCGTCCGGCCGCTAGCCGCGGCCCGCGTCCACAGTGGGCATGAGCCGGAGGGTATCGTCCGGCTGGAGGGCATCGCCCAGGCGCTCGTTCGCCCCGAGATAGCGGTCCTCCCGCTCGCTGCGCACGGCGTAGGCCAGCGGGCGGCCCTCGGGGTCCATGGTCGGCTGCTGCATCGGGGCGAGCAGCCGCGCCACGATCTCGTCGACGGTGGCGTCGGACGGCATCTTTTCGACGCGATAGCTCTTCTGCCCGCTGACGTCGGTGACGGTGATCGGTCCTATCTCCGCAACGCTCTGGCTCATTGTCTCTCTCCTATCGTTCGTAGTGGACGAATCGGGCCCTGGCGCCGCGACGGATGCTCGTCACCGAGCAGCCCGTGTGCGCCATAGAAGTCCTTCCGTCGGCTAGGCCGCAATGGGCGGCCGTGCGTTCATTGCCAGGTATTCGCCGGCAATTCTGGGATCGCGGAGCGCCTCGATCTCGCCGATCATGGAAGCGGCGGCGACGCTAAGCGCGGATAGCGCAGTGGCCAGCTCGGTCGCGACATCCTCCGTGGGCAGCCAGGCGACAAGAAGCGCGGTCCGGCGCAAGCCCTCTATCGATATGCCGGGCCGCGCCACGCGAAATACCCCGGCGGCGGCGATCAGCAGCTCCACGAGCGCCTGGTCGCAGATGGCGTCGATACCAGTCCAATCGGCAAGCGCGACCGCCAGCCGCACGCCTGGCCCGTCCGCCGTAACGACCGCCTGGCAGAAGCGAGTCGTGCCCTCAAGCTCGACCGCCCAGCGATCCGCCGCGCGCTCGACGCACGGCCAGCCGGACTCGGCGCACAGATTGGCAATCGGCGTTCGGCAGTCGGCAGTCGGCAGTCGGTCGTCGACGGACTGCACTCCTTTGCCGGCGATCAGAGATGCGCGCGCGTGTCGATCGCCGATGGGACCCCCGTTCAGCGCGCGCATGGCGCGGACGATAGACTCCATAGCGGGCGCAATGCGCGGATCCTCCCCGGTCTGGTGCGGCAGCAGCGGCAGGTCGCAGAGTATCCGCACGGCATTGCCCGCGCCCGGCGCAAATCCAGCGCGGCCCGGCTGCGCCGCATTCAGATCGAGCAGCGCTCGCGTGTCCAGCCCCGCAGGCATTCGCACCAGCGTCTGGAGTCGCAGCCAGTCGGTGTCGCGGGTCTCACAAATCGTCGGTTCGCGGCCCGGCGCGTCGACCGGGTCTCCGGCTGTGACCGCGCGGACGTGATCCGGCGGCACGCCGTGCGCGAGGGGCCGGCTAGGGCGCTGCCACGGCAGAGTCAGGCTCATGCGAAGGTACCTCCCGTATATTCAGTCGAATGTCGCGGCGCTTCAGCGGCCGTCGATCGATTGGAAACTGATCGCGGTGCGCCCGCGACCACGAGGCAGCCTCTTCATTAAGGCAATCTCCCGGGCTTACATTCTGATAGGTCAGGATCGAGTAGGCCTGGTTCAGGATTTCGATCAGGCCGACCGCGGGCCGCAAATGACCGAGGCAGACGGTGGGCGCCTTGATGTTCGGGTGCCACACGTTTGTTGGCGAGAGCAGCCAGACGAGCTGCATCGGCTCGACCCGGCGCAGATGATCGTCGCCGAAATAGATGCCGATGACAAACTCCTCGGCCCGGGTGATGGCGCCGTCCGATTGCCGCACCAGTCCGCCGCAATCAAACTCCGCGACGTATTTCCGGCACGGCGCACCGACGCCGACGGGCGTGACTTTGACCCTGTCCGTCTTCGGCGCGAAATCTGCCCAGTCGGCCTCCTGGCGCATCAGCCAGGATGTGAAGATCCGGTCCATCATCCTCGCCCTCCTGCGCTGGTCGCGCTTCCCAACAGGTAGTGGCGCGCGCCGCGCGAATCGCTTATCGTAAATAGGTCTCCCGGCCGGAGGCCAAGCGCGCTCGGCGGCCGGCACTGGAGCGTGGGCGACAGCGCCGCCGCCGAAATGCGCTCGTGCAGCCGGCCCGGATGGAGCGGGGCGCAGGCGCCACAGCGGCCGCAAGTCTCGACGGGCGCGGCGCCCGGTCCAAGCCGGCGGAATGCGGGGCCGGCGGAGCCGCATCGCGCGCATTCCGCCCCTTCGACGAACCGCTGTCCCGGCGAGGATATCCAGGCGCCGGGCGGATCGGCCGCCGGCTCGCCAAGGAGCCGCTTCAGGCTTACGCGCGGCGGCACGCACTGCGGCGAATAGACCTCATGGTCGAATTTGCAAGAAATATTGCGACGGTTGCGACTCGTGACGAGAGTCCGCGCGTCCAGTCCGACCATGGTCTGAACGCCCGCGCCTGAAAACGGCGCGCCCGCCGCGGCCTCGCGCAGCAGCCGGTCGCATTCCGCGGCCTGCAGCGAAGCCGCAAGCGCGCCAAGAAATGCAGGCGCGTTGGTCGGCGCTGCGGCGCTCCGAGCCCCGGTGCATGGATGCCGCGCCTCCATCGTCGCGTAGTGCCGTTCGCCGAATGCGCACTCCAGGCAAGGCGATCGGTCTCCCGGCACGAACACGTCGACACGCGCAAGCATCTCCGACGCGAGGACGCCGGCGTCGATCCACGGCACTCCGAGACGGAAGGCGATCGTGTTCACCGCCATGCGGCTGACGCGCGAGTCGAGACACGCGCAGATGACGCTGGAGCGCAGGACGCCTATTGGCAGCTCCTCGACCGCGGCATGGTGTGCGTCGATGCGAAGCTCCGGGCGAATCCTCCGCAGCCGGCGCGCCATTGCGACCGCTTTCGGCATGCCGATTTCGGCGCGACCAATCGCCTGGCCGCGCAGGTTCGCCTCGGTGTAGCTGTCGGCATCGATCAGCGTCAAGCGGCCGACCGCCGGAAGCCGCCCGATCAGGTCGCACAGCGGCCCGCCGATATTCCCGCATCCAACGATTGAAACGCTTGCCAGCATCGCCGTTTCCTATTGACCTCCGCGCCTTCGAGCGACGACTGAACAATCTGAACGTGACCCCTCGGATTCGATGTTCCCGCGCAGGCGCGAACTGGGCCGAAGGCCACCGGGCACCCGCTGGGTGCGCGGGGTTTAGCCCGGCGGCAACTCGTCCGGCGTCCAGCGGAAGCCCGCATCGGGCTCGCTCGAGTGGCCGCAATTGACGCATGGCCCGTAGCTCCAACAGGCCAGCGCGGCGGCCGTATCCTCATGGTAGGCGATGCCGCACTGCGGACAGCGCACCGCCGGGGCGCCGTGCGCGATCGCGAGCAGGCACCGCGGGCAGAACGTCTCTCTGACTGCCTCGAACGGCACGACGGCGGCAAGCGACTCCGAAGAAAAGAACAGCCGTGTCCCCGGAGCGGTGACAATCTCATCGCGGTCGGCGAGCGCCCGGATGCCGAGCGCAACCGGGCGGCCGTTCACCGAGCAGGCGCCGGGCCGGCACAGCAGTATCCAGTCGGAGCCGGGCGCGGCGGGCGGAAGCAGAAGCCCGCGGGCCGGGTTGACGCCGAGCGCGCCCGTTACGGGCCGCGCCGGGTCGGCGGTGAGCGCCACGCGATTCTCGGCGAGCGGAAGCACGCACCACTCCTGGTTGTTTTCGACCCAAAGATGCGACATGGTTGCTTTCCAAGACCGGTCCCGGCATCGGCGGCGTTACGATTCGCAGCATGCGTCCAATGACACCGATGATACACGACTCCGCTGCTCATTGCCAGCTTGTGGCTGCACGTCTTGCACAGGTCCGCACACCAGGCTGCACAGCACGCCGCCGGCGCTGCACACGCGTTTCGTGCGATCCGAATCATCGATCCGCGATGCCGCAACCTTCAAACGTTATATCTGTACAAAGGCGGTAGTGGTTTACGCCGTCGATTGTTTGCGTCTCCAGGAACCCCAGGTCGGGCGAGAGGCGGCGCACGTCCCTCAGGCGATTCTCGATGGTCCTCACGCGCCGCGGTTCAGTTCCCTTTTTGAGTCGCCTCAGGATTTCAGCCACCGAAATCCACCGCCCGTCATACGTTGCTCGCGCCAATTCCAGGAGGACACCCGGAAGATCTGTGCCGTCGAGCTTCTTCTTCTCGGAGCCGACGTGGATCGACTCCGGCTTCCCGTCGACGCCGATAACCCTGACCTGCGTGCGCCTGATCGGCGCGCGCCATAGCCAGGCGTTGAAGTCGAATTCCATCGATCCGGCCGCGATGCGCTCGGTAGTCAGTTGACCCGGTCCGGGAACCTCTTCGGCGCAGCGGGCGACGCGGACGACGGCTTCGATCGGGTCGGCGGGAAACGTGTCAGGAGCTGGCAGGTTCTCAAGGTCGCGCTGCGTCATCCATACTGCCCCGCCGATTGCGCCCCACGCATCCGTCGCTTCGACGATGATGGTAGCGCGCCTGCCAACGTCGTGGTCATGCCCGCGAAACAGGTGTACGTAGGCTGCATCATCGCTATCCACATACCTGTCGTCCGAGGTCTGTTGGAGATCGCGGACCATCGTGCGTCCGTCCGCGCTTGCGATGTCGAAGCGGCTGGGAAACCTCGCCTTCGCGCTGAGCTTGGCGATGTCGGGACCGAGCGAGTCAGGGGCGCCAAGCACGATTACCGGGCAATTGGCCAGTGGCGGCGATACCCCCTCGCGAACGAAGCGTACGTCGAGGAAGAACGATCGGCTGGGGCAAGTCAAGGCGATTACGGCCAGCCAGTCCATGGGCGCCGCGCCGTCCAGGGACGTAACGACGGCGGCTGGGCCAGGCCCGTAGTTCGACCATAGCGCTTCCCACATGTTGTGGAATTCCGCCATCTTAGCCTCCGCCTCGAGACCGAGCTTCGACGACCGGCATGAATTGCCGAGTAACATTAAGCGCGCTGCCGCAAGCATTTCCCCGTCGCGCCGATTGCGCGCTTGCGCCCATTTCTGCCGACCGCCTTCCGGCGCCTCAGCAGGCCGGCGGTTGTGGCGCGCGCTGCGTGGCGCGCGCCTACAGAGGACTAACGTGAAAACTCACACGGTTTTTGACCGGACGGAACCGAATTCCGTGCACAGCGCGGCTCTCGGCGGCAAGACTGCGATTATAGCTAACGATTTGGACAATCGAATGCCCAATCCGAACATCCGTATGCCCGACCGCATGACGCCGGCCACTTAATGCACTGATACGGTGGAATCGGGATGTTTTTTCCGGCGAGGAAGTTATTTTTTCCCGGAACAAACACCGTACCTGCGAACGTACTGCCAGTTCAAACGACCGCGCGCACGACGGATCGCCATGCGAAATGTCACGGCGAGCCCTGTCGGCGCTAAATTGGACGATTGCCTCAATTGCGGTCGATTCTAGGGCTATTGGAGGGCTGCGTCAAGGGAATCATAGTCTTTTTTGGGCAAATAGTCGCCAACGAATCCCCATCGGAGGGTACCAAGTGGACATCGAGGTTCGCACGGAGTTCCAAAAGCGCCTGCATGAAGCGGTCGCGCATGAGGCGGAGGCCGCGGGCTCTTACCATCGCCTCGCGACGGCAGTCAACCTGGCGAATGAGCGCATGGGAGGACGCACGATTGAGCGCCGCAAGCTCGCCAGGATAGGC
>DATGJU010000334.1:0-4495 GCA_035295045.1 Chthonomonadaceae bacterium | reverse complement strand
GCAGGCAGAAGGCGCCGCGGAGAAGGACCGAAGAGGGCGGGCCCAGGAAGGCTTATAAGTCCTATCTGTCCCATACGACCTATCGGTCCTATGCGCCCGATGCGATAGCGGACACAAAGAGGATAACGAGATGCTGACAGGCAGTAACGATAGAGGAGCGGCCTTCGGGCGGCGACGGCTGCTGGCGCTCGGGCTGGCGGCGGCGGCGGCGTTTGCCGCGGCGGCGCTGGCAGGCTGCGGCGGGGGCGGCGGAGGCGGAGGCGGCCATGGAGGCGGCGGAACGCCAGTGCTGGTGACCGGCCGCGTGCTGCGGGCGGAGACGGGCGCGCCGCCCAGCTCGGCCGCCACCGTAACCATCGGCGGCGTCAGCGTAACGACGGCCGCGGACGGCACGTTCAGCTTCAACCCGCCGAGCAGCGGCACGTCCGCGACGATTGCGTCGACGGGCACAATGACCCGGACAATAGCGATCAAGCTCTCTACGACGGGCACAAACAACCTCGGTGACATCTTCCTGTCCGACACCGGCTACACCGCCAACGTCAACGGCCGCGTCGTCGCTTCGGTGAACGGCGTCCTTACTCCGGTTGGCGGCGCCACGGTTACGATCGGCAACGTCACCGGCACGACGGCGACGGACGGCACTTTCACGCTCATGGGCCTGCCGGTCGATCTCGGCAACGTGTCCGGCGTCGTCGGCAAGGTGACTGCCGCCGGCTTCGAGGACAAGCTGATTACCGACGCGAACCTGCAGTTCCCGCTCGTGGCCGGCGCGAATCCCATCGGCGATCTGTTGATTGCGCAGCCCTCCGGCTCGACGCCGCTCCCGCCGTTCACCATCTCCGGCGTCGTCAAGGTCGGCAGCACGGCCCAGTCCGGCGTCAGCGTGCAGATCGTGCAGCAGGGCAGCTCCACGATACTCGGCACGACGACCACCGACAGCACCGGGACCTACACGTTCTGGGTGGTGCCCGGCGCGTATACGATCACCGCGACGAACGGCGCCGCCATGCAGTCGGTCAACGTCACCCTGGTCAAACTGGACGCGCCGGTGGCCGCGCCGACCATCACGTTTTAGCGAGCGGATCGGTATCGGGCTGCGCGACAACGCGTCAATAGCCGCCTCTTCCGGCGGGCCCGCGGCTTTCGATGCATGCGGGCCCGCCGGAATCCGTAGTGCCGACCCGGCCCCGAAACGGCTCGAGTCCAGGATGGTCAGGGATGGATCGCTCCCGCGTGCGGCTCCGGTCCGTTATCACCCAGTTCGGTGTACTTACTTTGAGTGGACGGCCGTGCCATAATAGAGATGTGCGGCACGATCGCGCTGTAGCCGCGGCGTTGGCTGGCACGGCACCCTCCACCTTGTAGCTGACCTGGGAAGACTGCCCACGATGACAAAAGGGACTCCGATTAAGCGCAACTACTCCGCGTTTACGCTGCAAGGGGCAATGCAGCTTATTCCAGCCGAGAATCTACTTCCCTGGAGGATCGGAGCCGCACCACGGCCTCCGAGCGAGTTTCTGCTGGAAGACCTGAGGCGCCTCGAGTGCTTCGATCTCAAGTCTTCGGAACAGGCGAAGACACTGCTGATCGACTCTCTGTTCAGCGAAATTGTACCGGCGCACGCGGGCCTCAAAATATGGAAGGCGGCGGTACTGAACACGGACATGCTCACCGGTGTCACGGACTACCTGTTGGCGCCACGTCGGGCCTACTTGGAAACACCGCTGCTCTGCGTAGCGGAGGCAAAACGGGACGATTTCGAGCGGGGCGCCGCGCAATGTATTGCCGAGATGGTTGGTTGTCGATGGAGCAACCGGCAGCAAGGGCACAATATCGATGTGTTCGGCATAGTTAGTAACGGGCAGAGCTGGCAGTTCTACAAGCTCACTACCGTCGACGAGGTCTACGAAACCGATCTGTATACAATCGGCTATCTCCCGGAGTTGCTCGGCGCCCTCGACGCGGTCTGCGCCGCCTGCGCCGCCAACGTCCCGCCCCCGCTCGCCCGGCCCCCAGCCGTCCCGAGCATACTCCGATAGGTGTAATCCGATCCTACCGAGTTCTTATCGAGACAGAGCGATGACAGACCTGATAATCCGTCCCTGCAATGATATAGATGCTCGAACGCGTTACGTCGCCGACGGCCCAATCGACTTCGAGACCTGG
The DNA here is from genome assembly GCA_035295045.1 of Chthonomonadaceae bacterium. Lineage (GTDB taxonomy): Bacteria > Armatimonadota > Chthonomonadetes > Chthonomonadales > Chthonomonadaceae > DATGJU01. Next base: position 2,326 of record DATGJU010000334.1, on the reverse strand, counting down.
CTAACGCGGTCCCTCGAGGCCGATCGGACCGCACCTGAAACCGAGCTGGTACGGGGAGTGATCATCGACAAAATGGCCGCACAATACCCGCACGAGTGGATCGCAGCCTGGCTCGCGCGTATTCTCGGCATCTACGTCGAGGAGCTCCAACTTGGCGTCGTCTTGGGCTCACGTTCGGCCGTGCAGATCACGACACACGACGGACGACTCCCGGACTTGCTCTTCGTTCGCGCTGCAAACACGCGGATAATCCGTAACGACGCAATCTACGGCACGCCGGACCTCGTCATCGAGATCATTTCCGAATGCGATCGGCCGTACAACCTTGTGCCGCTCGAAGCCGACTATCGGTCCATCGGCGTTCGCGAGATCGTCTTCATCGATCCGAAGCGGCGGCGCGTGCGCCTTTTGCGCCACAGAAGCGCCGGTCTGCTCCCAGAGGGGCAGAGCGCGCCGAACGGGGCAGGCGGCGAGCAACCGATGATCCCGTCCGCCGAGCAGTACGCCGCAGCGGCATACGATGAATTCAGCCTAACCGAAGGGCGGCTGGAGTTCACGACTGTACCCGGGTTTCATTTCGATATAGCCTGGCTATTCGCCGAAGACCGGCCGAATGCACTTTCGGTTATCAAGATGCTGCTGGACAAGGCTGCGCTCAGCTCAGATGCGCCCTGAGGAACTGCCCCGTATACGACCGTGGCTCGTTCGCCAGGCCCTCCGGCGTACCGCTGAACAGCACCTCGCCGCCCTTGTGGCCGCCCTCCGGCCCTAGGTCCACCACGTAGTCCGCCTGCTTGATCACGTCCATGTGGTGCTCGATAACGACCACCGAGTTGCCGGCCTCCACGAGCAGGTTCATGCAGTGGATCAGCTTCTCGATGTCCGCCAGGTGAAGGCCCGTCGTCGGCTCGTCGAAGATGTAGAGCGTCCGGCCGCCCCGCTTCAGCTTGCTCAGCTCGGAGGCAAGTTTTATCCGTTGGGACTCGCCCCCTGACAGCGTGGTTGCGGACTGGCCGAGCGTCAGGTAGCCGAGGCCGAGCGAGTCCAGCACATTGAGCTTGCGGGCGATCGCCGGCTGGTCCGCAAAGAAGCCGACGCCCTCCTCGATCGACATCTCCAGCACGTCCGTGATCGTCTTGCCTTTGTAGGTTATCTCCAGTGTGTCCGGATTGAAGCGCGCGCCTTTGCAGCTCTCGCAGACCACCTCCACGTCCGGCATAAAGCCCAGGTGGGTGGTCACGGTGCCGTCGCCCGCGCACTCTTCGCAGCGGCCGCCCTTCACGTTAAAGCTGAACCGCCCCTTCGCGTAGCCCCGCGCGACCGATTCCGGCAGGGCCGCGAACAGGTCGCGAATGGTATCGTAGAAGCCGACGTAAGTCGCCGGATTGGAGCGAGGGTTGCGCCCGATCGGCGACTGGTCGATATCGATCACGTCCTTGATGTGTTCCACGCCGGCGATGGAATCGTGCTCGCCGGCCAGCACGCGGCTATCGTAGAAGATCGAGTAGAGCTGCTTGTAGAGGATCTCGTTGACGAGCGTGCTCTTGCCGGAGCCGGACGCGCCGGTGATGCAGATCAGGCAGCCGAGCGGCAGCGTCACGTCGACGCGCTTCAGGTTGTTCTCGCGGGCGCCGCAGATCGTGATGGCGTGGCCGTTGCCGGGCCGACGCGTCTTCGGCGTTGGAATGGAGCGCCGGCCGCTCAGGTAGGCGCCGGTTAGCGATACCGGATTCGCCAGAATCTCCTCGATCCTTCCCTGCGCGACGATCGTGCCGCCGTGGACGCCCGCGCCCGGACCGATCTCCACGATGTGGTCCGCCGCGCGCATCGTATCCTCGTCGTGCTCGACCACGATCACCGTGTTGCCGATGTCGCGCAGCGCGGCCAGTGTCGCGAGCAGCCGCCGATTGTCGCGCTGATGCAGCCCGATCGAGGGCTCATCGAGAATGTACATGACTCCCGTCAGGCCGCAGCCCACTTGGCTTGCGAGGCGGATGCGCTGAGCCTCGCCCCCCGAGAGCGTCTCCGCGCGGCGATCGAGCGTGAGGTAGCCGAGACCCACATCGCTCAGGAAGCGCAGCCGCTCGGCGACGTCCTTCACGATCTTCGCGGCGACCTCGGCGCGCCAGCCTTCCAGGGAGAGAGAGCGGAAGAATTCCAGCGCGTCGGCGACCGTCATGTGCGCGACTGCCGGCAGGGTCTGCCCAGCGACGGACACGAAGCGCGCGGCGCGATTGAGGCGCGTACCCTGGCAGTCCGGACAGGGGCGTGTCCCCAGGTACTTCGCGAGCTCCTCGCGCACGGTGGCGGACTCGGTCTCGCGGTA
>DATGJU010000333.1:0-5097 GCA_035295045.1 Chthonomonadaceae bacterium | reverse complement strand
CTGAATTCGGCGCGGGCCACGACATCGCGACGCTGGGCCATATCCTTCACAGCGAAGGCGAGGCGAAGAGCCGGGCGCTGCTCAAGAAGACGTTCACGGCCCTCGCGCCAGGCGGCACGATCGCGATCGCCGAGTGGATCGCCAACGAGGAGCGGACCGGACCGCCCTCCGCGATGATCTTCGCGGTGAACATGCTGGTCAACACCGACGAGGGCGATGCCTTCACGTTCGGCGAGATTTCGCGCTGGCTCACCGAAGCCGGCTTCATCGACGCCCGCCTGATGGAGGTCCCGGGTCCGGGCCCGCTCGTCCTGGCGACCAAGGGGTAGCTTGGAGCTGGTAGTTGGTAGCTGGAAAATGCATCGGCCAGCTGCCGACTACCAACAACAAGCTGCGAGCTACTTCCGCGCGGCGGACTCCTCCGGGACGGCAACCAGCTCCCGGCGCTCGAAGCGGCGGATCACGTCGAGGCGCGCCCGCACTCCTATCCGCTGGTCCGTGAGCAGGCGATGCAGGTCGTCGACCGAGCCGACCGCGTTTGTGTCCAGCGCAACCAGCACGTCCCCTTCCTCTATGCCCGCGCGCTGGGCCGGGCTGTCCGGCTCGACCGTGACTACCAGCACGCCGGACTCGCGGGGGAGATTGAGCAGGCGGGTGGTTCTGCGCGGCAGAGGCACCGTCTGGCCGCCGAGACCGAGATAGGCCCGCCGAATGCGCCCCTCGCTCATCAGCTTCCCGGCGACGAACTTCGCGGTATTGACCGCGATGGCGAAGCAGAGGCCCTGTGCGCGCAGGATCGTAGCCGTGTTCACGCCGATGACCTGGCCGAGCGAGTCGACCAGCGGACCGCCGGAGTTGCCCGGATTGAGCGCCGCGTCTGTCTGGATGATGTTGTCCATTAATCGGCCGGACTCGGAGCGCAGCGAGCGGCCCAGCGCGCTCACCACGCCGGCCGTGACCGTGTACTGGAAGCCGTACGGGTTGCCGATTGCGATGGCGAGCTGGCCGACTCGTATGGACGCGGAATCGCCGAGCGGCGCGGCCACTAGGCCGGATCCGTCGATGCGTACTACCGCGAGGTCCGTGTCCGGGTCCTCGCCGACCAACTCTCCGCGAAACGTCCGGCCGTCCGACAGCGACACATCGAGGCGCGACGCCCGGTGGACGACGTGCGAGTTGGTCAGCAGGAAGCCGTCCGGCGTGAACAGAAAGCCGGAGCCGCTGCCCTGGAGCGCGCGGCCGGCCGGGCGGTCCGATATCCCGCCGTCGGCGCGCTGGCTCACCTCGATATAGGCGACCGAGGGGCTGATCCGCTCCGTCGCGCCGATTACGGCACGCGAATAGGCGTCCATCAGCAGCGAGTCGCGATCGGGCGCCTCAGGAACAGGCGCGGCATCGTCTGACGTGTAGTTTCGTTCCATGTTGCTTGATACTTTCATCGCGAAATTGGGCCGCGGTGAAGGCCCGAACGCGTGAGGGACCAAATAGTACTACCTAGTACGAATGCGATCACGCCGGAGTTTGCAGTAATCGGGCGGTTGCGGTGACCCCGCGCCTGCCGCGCCCCCTATCAGCGCGGAGCGAGGATCTGGGCCGGCATTTCCAGTCACTGCGCCCTACGGATAACTTGGGCTCCGACACCGTCATGTTGTGTGCCGGCGATATGGCGTGTGGCGCCGTAAGATCACGGCTGAGGATACTATCGAGGTCGTTGGGAATGTCGTCTTCCGGCGGCGTGGCATGCTACAACGGTTCAGACCGGCTCCTCGTACGCGAGGAGCCGGTCTGAACCGTTGACGATCTGAAGGGTATCGCCGCGGATTGCACCGATACGCGTCCTATTCGAGCCTAGCGGTGGGTCCCTCCGCCACTGTTGCCATAGTTGTTGCCGCCTCCGTAGTAGCCGCCGCCGCCATAGAGGCCGCCGCCGCTTCCGAACCCACCCAGGCCGCCCCCGAGTCCGCCGAGTCCGCCGCCGAGGCCTCCCATGCCGCCGAAGCCGCCAAGCCCACCGCCGAGGCCGCTGCCGCCTCCAATGCCGCCCAGACCGCCGCCGATGCCACCGAGCTGGCCTCCGTTACCGGCTTGGCCGCCGGTCGAGCCTACCGATGGCGGCAGTACCCGGCCGCCAAGCCGCGTGACGATATCGACTGCGTTATAGATGATCTGGTTTCCGGCAAGCCGGTAGATGCGCTTGGACTTGATCGTCGGCTCGTTGTTCGCCGGCTCCGGGGGCAGCGGATTATCCGGCGGAACCTCGATCTTCGGCACGACGCTGTAGACGCCACCATCCACGCGGAACGTATAGCCGCTGTTTTTCAGCAGGGTCTCCAGCGCGGTGCGAATTGGAAGATTGCTGAAATGCGCGCTCACTTCGATCTGCTTGAGCTGGTCCGGCAGGGTGTAGTTGCCGATTTTGAGCTGGTCGAACAGCAGCGTCAGCGCGTAGTACAGGTTGCCGCTCCGAACGTCCAGGTTGATGGGTCGGTTCAGCTGGTCGTCCGAGGACGATCCGGGTTTCTGACCGGGCGCCTGCGCGGCCGCGCGAGTCGGGGCCGCCGCGAAGCCGATTGCGGTCAGCGCCAGGGCCGCGAGCGTTATTGCGCCGTTTCTCATTCTCATAGTGCCTGCTCCTCTGGTCGCCGCTTGCCGTTCGAGGCGTGGGCGCGTTGCGCATCGGCCGGGACGGCTGTTTCTGCGCATGAACTTGCGATTCGATCGCCCCTCCGCCGGCTGTCCGGACGCGAAAACGTTGTTTCGGGACGTTCACTTATATAGACGAGTCTACGCGCCGAAGGGTTACAATGCCTGCCCGCGCCAGTGCACACAGGAGTATGACGTTGGTCCATGGAACGCTAATCCGAAGCTGGTCCAAAGCGGCGGTGCATCGCCCCGCGCCCTAGTCGCGCGTCGTCGCCGCGGACCACCAGCCATCCATTATGAGCGTGGCAGGATAGCCACGAGCTGCTGAATTGGAAAGGGGCGGACATGGCGTCGGACAATACGATTACCGCAACCCTGGACCACGTTACCGAATCGATCGTCGTCGATCCGTGGGAGAGCGTAGAGCGGGTGCACGCGGACGGCTCCGTGGTTGTCAATGACGTCCATTCGCGGTTGAACGCGACGACTGTCGAGTCGATCGTCCGGCCGCGGAGCGTCGAGGAGGCAGTCGCCGCGGTCCGGTCCGCAAAGGCTCGCGGCATACCGATCGCCATCGCGGGCGCACGCCACGCCATGGGCGGCCAGCAGTTCGCGGCCGGGGCCGTCCTTCTCGACATGAGCCGGCTTAAGCGCGTTGTCGACTTCGACGAGTCGGCCGGCTCCGTTACCGTCGAAGCCGGGTGCGACTGGGTCGACCTGACCAACCACCTGATCGAAGCGCAAAAGGGCCGCGAGGCGCAATGGTCGATCGTCCAGAAGCAGACAGGCGCCGATCGGCTCACGCTCGGAGGCTGCGTCGGCGCGAATATCCACGGGCGCGGCCTGAAGTTCCGGCCCTTCGTTCAGGACATCGAGTCGCTGACGCTCATCGACGCGGAGGGCGAGCTGACAACGTGTGACCGATCGACCAACGAGGAGCTGTTTCGGCTGGCGATCGGCGGCTACGGCCTCTTCGGCGTCGTTTGCGAGGTCAAACTGCGGCTTCAGAGGCGGTTCAAGGTAGAACGGCTGGCGACGCAGGTTCACGTAGGCGACCTGATCTCGGAGATCGACCGTCATGCCGCGAATGGCTGCGAGTACGGCGATTTGCAGATGAACATCGATGATGCCGGCGAGGACTTTTTGACCCGCGGGATACTCTCCTGCTATCGGACGGCGCCGAACGATACGCCGATACCGGTCGGCCAGAAGTACATTCCGCAGGCGCAGCTGGAGCGGCTCATCGGAATGGCGCATACGGACAAGGCAGCGGCGTACCGTCACTACTCCGACTACTATGCGGCTTCGTCGGGCCAGATCTACTGGTCGGATACCCATCAGTTCGGATTCTATCCGTACGGCTATCACGCCGCGATCGATCGGCAGGCGGGGGCGCCGTCCGAAGGGTCGGAGATGATTACGGAGCTGTATGTTCCGCGCGCCGCGATCGCCGAATTCATGACCGCGGTCGCCGCCGATCTGCGCAGTAACGGCGAGAGCATCATCTACAGCACGATCCGCTTTATCGAGGTGGACGGGGAGACCTTCCTTCCCTGGGCGAAGCAGCGCAACGCCTGCATTATCTTCAACGTTCACGTGGATCATTCGCAGGCGGGCATCGAGCGCGCCGCGGGGACATTCCGCCGCCTGATAGACCAGGCGATACGGCTCGGCGGCAGCTTCTACCTCACCTATCATCGGTTCGCCACTCGCGAGCAGATTCTGGCCTGCTATCCGCAGCTCCCTGAGCTGCTGCGCCGCAAGCTTCATTTCGATCCCGAGGAGCGCTTCCAGTCGGAGTGGTACAGGCACTACCGCGGCATGTTCGCCGACCACCTCCAGGCCGGTCGCCAATTGAACAGCGGCTCCGCGAGCATGGTCCGGCCGCGTGAGCCGCTTATCCGCCCGGGATGATCGGGAGGACGAGGCGCGAAGGATGCGCCAAATCGTGTCGCAGCGTCTGATCCGCCACGACGGGCGCCATCTCCGTGGCGATGTCCCGGCCGGTGTTTGTGTTGCGGTCGAGCCTGGGATAGTTGCTGCTCGATACGTCCAGGCGGATGCGGTGGCCCTTGCGAAATACGGTGCTCGTGGGCCATAGCTCCAGCGTGATCTCGGTCGACTCGCGCTGGCCGGCACGGAATCGCCGGCGCAGGACCCCTTCCGAGATGTTGTACGCCGCGCCGTCGGGATAGACATCGACCAGCAGGCCGGTGAAGTCGGTACAGGGAGCCGACGTGGCGACATTCAGGAACACCCGGATCGGTCCCGTGACCTCGATGTCCGCCCCGAGCGCCGGCGTGGAGAATGTCAGCACGTCCGCCCGCGCTTCGTTCTCGTTTTGGCGCCGCATCGGGTTGTCGTAGCCGATCATTGCGCCACCTGCCGTCGGGACCGGGTCCCGCGGGTCATACCGGAACTGGTCCGGCAGCTCCGCGCCGGTGGGCGCCTTCG
>DATGJU010000332.1:0-2154 GCA_035295045.1 Chthonomonadaceae bacterium | reverse complement strand
GATGCGGACGCCGCCAGTAGAGTCGTCCTCGGCGGCGGACCGGTCGCCGGAGAAGCGGCCGGATCGGATGATGCGACGGATGTGCTCTAGTGCCGCGTGTCCCTTGCCTCCCGCTGCTTCCGAAGCGCCCTCGCCGGCAGCTCCGCTGTGGAGGATGCGCAGGAGCGCGGCAATCGAGCGCAGGCACCGGCCTGCGGCCGGATCTGCGCCGACGAGCCAGGGATCGAGATAGGTGCTGCCGTCGAACAGGAAGCGCGTCGCAAGGCGCCAAGGATCGGGGTGCTGAATCGACGCGAGGGCGGCATTGAGAAGCGCCAATCCCTTGCGTGTGCTGGCGGGAAAATCCACGCTGTGCAGCGCCCAGCCGATCGCCTCCGGAAAGGCGCGGCCGGCTCGGCGTGCAGCCTCGAGTATCCGAAGTGCGTCGCTCTCCGGGATTGCGAAGTGCGGCAGCCTGGCGACGCGGAGCAGGCCGATGCCGTCCGGCTCGAATGCGAGGGAGAGAAGGGAGAGTATGTCCAGCACGGCGGGCCGGTCGAACAGCGACCCATCGCGGTGTACCTCGACCCCGCGAGCGACCAGGTGCTGCGCGACTTCGTCTCCGAGACGATTCGTTGGGACGAGGACCGCCTGGCTGCTTCCGGGAAGTCCGCGGTCTTGCCGCTGGCGGATCTGCGCGGCCAGCCAGTCGGCCTGGGCGACCTCGTCGCGCGGGACGACGAGGGAGAGCCTCGGTCCATCGCTCTCGGACCGGCTGGCCGACCAGTCGGCGGGCGCCAAACTGTCGATGCCCATCTCGCGGGCCGAACTGACGAGTAGCCGCACAATGGAGGGCCGGGACCGATAGTTGCGGCGGAGCGAGAGCCGCACCGCGCCGGGAAAGTCGGAATCGAACTGGCGAACGTTCGCGGGCGACGCTCCACGGAACCGGTATATTGCCTGGCGCAGATCGCCGGCCGCCCAGAAGCCCGCTCCATCACCGGCAAGCATCTGCAGCAGGCGCGATGTCGCGCGGTTGATGTCCTGGTACTCGTCGGCGAGCACGTGGGGATAATGTCTGCGGATTTCGTCCAGCAAGGCGGGATCGGCGGCGAGCAGCTCGATCGATCGCGCGATCAGGTCGCCGAAGTCCAAAAGGTCGTTCTGGCGCAGGATGTCTGTATAGACGCCGTATACGTGCGCGATCTCCGCGGTTTTCGCGGCGGCGGACTGTTGCTCCTCCGTTGTCGCGCCCAGCGCCAATGTGGCCGCCGCCGCGCTCAGCTCCGACGGGGTCTTCAGCTCATCCTTCGCTCGCGAAATCGCGGACAGGATGTCGGGAAGGGGAAGCGCGGGCGCGCTCAGGAATTGGAACTCAACCAGACTGAGAAGATCGAGATTGCGCTCCAGCAGCGCGGCGGCATCTATCGGCTCGATCAGCTTTGGCGCCGCCGAGAGCCCGATCCGGTGTCCCTCCTTGCGCAGCAGCTCGAAGCCGAATGCGTGAAACGTTCCCGTCCAGACACGGCGGCCTTCCGGTCCCGCGGCCGCCTGCAGCCGGTCCGTCATCTCCTCCGCAGCGCGGTTGGTGTAGGTGAGAGCGAGAATCTGCTCCGGCGCGACGGACCGGTCGCGGATCAAGTGGACGATCCTTGCGGTCAGCGTTCTGGTCTTGCCGGTGCCTGGCCCTGCATCCACCAGGACGGGGCCGCCTTTCACGAACGCCGCGGCCGCCTGGCTCTCGTCCAGCGCGACCGGATCGGACGCTCGATCGTCGGGCAACTCGCCGAGATCGTCGGGGCAGAGCAGGGCGCGCGCGAGCTGCGTGAGTACGCACGTCTCGGAGAGACCGGTCGCGTCGGCGATCTCCGACGCGCGGAGGCCGTCGGTAATATAGGTCCGGCGCAGAAGCGCTTGCGGGAGGAGAAGCTCGGCGGCGAAGGTGTCGGCTTCGCGCTCACGGCGCTCACGCGGGCTGTAACCGCTGGCGGGCTGGGCAGCCGCCGATCCTGCGCCTCCATAAGCGTCCGGCGCGTCTTCCGCGGCGTAGGCGTCGGCGGCGATATCGGGATGGAGCCAGAAGTGCGCGAACTCGTGTGCCTGCGCGAACCGCTGCCGCTCCGAGGAGAGGGCGCTGACCTCAGCGTACCAGATCATCTCCGAGTCGCGATCGAG
>DATGJU010000331.1:0-14245 GCA_035295045.1 Chthonomonadaceae bacterium | reverse complement strand
GAATCGGAGGGCGCGGGCGTCTTCTTCAGCAGCGCGACCGCCGACATGATCATGCCAGGCGTGCAGTAGCCGCACTGGAGCGCGTCGGCGTCCAGGAATCCCTGCTGGACCGGGTGGAGCGCGCCGTTCCTCTCCAGCCCCTCGACTGTGAGGACGGGGCGCGCGCCGACGCTGCCCACCGGCGTGATGCAGGAGCGGACCGCCTTGCCGTCCAGCAGGACCGTGCAGGCGCCGCACTGGCCCTCGCCGCAGCCATAGTGCGCGCCGGTCAGCCGGAGCTCCTCGCGCAGCACGCTGAGCAGACTGCGGTCCGCCTCGTCGCTCACCGAGCGCTTCTCGCCGTTGATGTTAAGCTCCATGTTTAGCTCCTGGCTAACGGATCCTGGTTTATGGTTCCGGGTCGCTGGTTGCTGGCTGCGTCCGGCAGCATTTGCCAGCTACCAGCTACCGCTCTAGCCGCATTAAACCCGGGGGCGCCGAAGACGCAGCCGCCGGGGTGCGCGCCGGAGCCGCAGAGAAAAAGCCCAGGCAGCGGCGTGCGCGCGCCGAAGAAGCCGCGCGCCGGCCGCTCGGACCAGAGCGCCGGCGGCAGCAGGTCGCCGTGAAAGATGTGGCCGCCCGTCAGCCCGAAGCGCCGTTCGAGATCGCACGGCGTCAGTACCTGTCTATGCTCGATAGACGCGGGAACGTTTGGCGCGTATCGCCCGATGATCGCGATAACCCGGTCCGCGAAGCGGTCTCGCTCTACGTCGAGGTCCAGGCCGGGCCGCAGATTGTATGGAAAGTATTGCACGAACAGCGAGAGGATGTGTCGGCCGGGCGGCGCGAGACTCCGGTCGGTCGCCGTCTGGACGTACATCTCGATCATCGGCTCTGTGGAGGGAAGGCCGCCGCTCGCCTCGTTCCAGGCGCGCTCCAGATGCTCCAGGCTCGGGCAGAGATGGACCGTGCCGAGATGCTCCGGCCCCGGCTCGCCGCCCGGCCGCGCCGGCAGGCAGGTGAATCGTGGCAGCTCCGTAACCGCCAGGTTGATCTTGGCCGACGCGCCGCCGTGGGACTTCAGGGTATAGGGCGTCAGGTGTTCGGTGATGCGCGTTGGCGGGAGTGAGTGGACGTTTGCTGGAAGCGCTTCGGCCGTCACACCAGCCTGCCCGAACGCCTGATCGCCTGAAGGCCCGAATACCTGAACACCGGAATACCCGAGCACCTCTGCCGGCAGCAGTTCCGCGAAGGTGTGGTACGGATCTGCGTTGGACAGCACGGCCGGCGCCAGGATCTCCTCGCCAGTTTCCAGCGCCACGCCGACCGCGCGGCCGCCCTCGCGGAGGATGCGCAAGACCGGCGCCGACGTGCGTATTTCGCCGCCTGCCGCCCGCAGGGACTCCGCGAGCGCCTGCGTGATGCGCCCCATGCCGCCGCGCACGTAGCCCCACGCGCCGCGCGCGCCCAGAATGCGACCGAGATAGTGGTGGAGCAGCACGTAGGCCGTGCCGGGCGTCGAGGGACCGCCGTAGGTGCCGATCAGGCCATCGGTGGCCAGCACGGTCTTCAGCGCGTCGCTCTGAAATCGGGCGTCCAGCAGGGCGCGCACGCTGCCGGTGACGAACTGTGGGTAGAGCTCTGCGGCGCCCTCGCGCTCAAACGCCGCCGCGACTTCGGCCTCGGTAGGCGGCTCACGCAATAGGAATTGCTCGACGATCGCCGCGGCGCGCTCCACGTCGCGCTCGAAGGCGAAGAACGCCTCGACATCGGCGGGCGTGTCGCGGCAAAACTCGGCGAGCGCGGAACGTGTCCGGTCCGCGTCGGCGTGGAGCAGCAGCGAGCGGCCGTCCGGGAAGGGCGCGAAGCCGGCGGTCTCGCGCCGGTACACCTCGAAGCCGTACCGCTCCAGCTCGAGGTCGCGGACGATCTGGGGATGCAGGAGGCTGCACAGATAGGCGGCGGTCGAAACGCGGTAGCCCGGCCACACGTCCTCGGTGACGCAGGCGCCTCCGACGATCTCGCGCCGTTCCAGCACGAGCACGCGGCGGCCGGCGCGCGCCAGGTAGCAGGCCGCGATCAGCCCGTTGTGCCCCGCCCCTATTACCAGCGCATCGTAATGCGTCACGCGTTCGCGCCTTCCGGTCGATCTCCCGATGCCCGGCGCCGCACCTCCGGGGGCGAGCACGGTTCCGCAGGCCGGAGCCGGCGTCCCCGTATGGCGCAAGGCGATCCGTCCGCGACGTCTCCCGACGACGGGATGGTTGGTCCCATCAGGCGTTTTGCCTGGACATCGCCATTCTGTTCGAAAGCGGCGTAATCCTTCAAGGCCGCCGGCCGGCCCCCATCGCGATGGCCGGCGAGCCGCGCTTCAGGCGGTAGTCGCCGGCGCGAGCGTCCTCAAACTGCGGATCGGCGACGCGGGACGCATCAGGGATGCCGGACGCGGCCGTGAACTCCGCGGGCGTGACGAGCTGCCGGCTCTTCGCGCGCCACGGGACGCCGTACAGATAGTTCGGCCGGCCCGGCAGCGGCCAGAGCAGGTTGTTCTCGAACCGGATATTGAGCGTCCGCGGATCCTCGAAGAGCGGCCGGTTCCGGTCGCCGCCGCTGGGGTGGACGCCGACGAAGTTGGTGTCCATCCAGAGGGCGATGTTGAACGCCTGCGAATAGGCGACGATGTTGCTGCGGATCACGTGGTCCCGGTTCAGGATGCGCACCTCGCGGGCGCCGGCCGGCGCGTCGATACGGGGCGTGGTGCGGTCCTGGTCGCGGAAGGCGATCCCGTCCCGGTTGCCGACCAGCGTGTTCCGCTCCACCACGCACCCCTCGGAGGAGGAGAGCGTGATGCCGCCCTCGCCCCACGCGCCTCCCACCGACTCGCCGTTGTTCGCATTGTTCACAATCAGGTTGTCGTGCGCGTGCAGGCCGTACGAGATCTCGTAGAATATGCCCGCCTCGTCGTTATCGCGGATGGTGCAGCCCGCGACCTCGCAGTTTTCGTTGCCGATGTCGAACCAGATGCCGGTGCCGCGGTTGTCCTCGGAGCGGCAGCCGTCGAACACGAACCGGCGCGACATCGTCACCTTCAGCCCGCCCGCCTCCCAGCCGGTCGAGTAGCCCTTCACGTTGTTGCGCAGGATGGAGCAGGCCTCCATCCGCGTGTCGAAACAGCGTGACGTTCCGAAGCCGAGCTGTCCGTTGTCCTGGAACGTGCAGCGCCGGAAGCGGTGACCGAAGCCCGTTAGCGACGCCCCGGAGCCGTTTGCCCGCTCGAAGACACAGTCCTCGACGGCCCAATCATGTGTTGCCGCCCGACCGGCGGAATTCCCGCCAGGAAGGCCCATTGCAAACGCGCCGCGCTGCGCATGGTTGGCGGCGTAGCGGAAGACGATTCCGCGCACGTGGACGTATGAGACGCCCGGCGCCGCCGTGAGCCAGGTCGTTCGGACGCTCGCCTCCATCTCGGTCCGGCTCGGATCGTCGCTGCCGCGGAGCCAGACATACAGCCGCTGCGCGTCCAGGTCGGCGAAGAACGTGCCGGGCGCAAGCTGCGCGCGGGCGAGCACCTGCCGCAGCAGCCGGCCGCCGTGGATCACCTGCTCCGCGCGTCCCGTCAGCATGTGCTCGCGATCGCCGGGGTGCGTCAGGTCGCTCGGCCCGCCGATCGGGAAGCGGTAACGCCAGGCGTGCGCGTAGACGCCGTCCGGCGTCCCTTCGGCGCGGGTCCAGCCGTCCGGCAGGCGGTCCGCGCCGCTCACCACAACGCGCGCGCCCGGCGCGGCCTCGATGGTGATCGGCGCTTTCTCGGTCCCGCCGCGCGCGAGCGTAACGCTCTCGCGAAAGATCCCCGGCCCAATCTGGAGCCGATCGCCGGGCTTGAGCGCGTCGACGCCGCGCTGGATCGTCCGCCAGGGCGCGGCAGCCGTGCCTGCCGCGACGTCGCTGCCGCTGAGCGCGACGTGGTGCGTCTCAGCGCGAAGCGCGCAGGGCGCCAGGAGAAGCGCGACGACGAGCAGAAGGGCTGCGCGTCCGGAGGTCGCCATCAGAGTGCGCACGGCTCCGACCTCCGCCGGCAGCGTACCGAGACGCACCGGATTCCACCGCTCTTTAAGCGTCGCCGGAGAGTGCGGCGCGCTCATAGACGTCTCCTGTTCTTCGCACCACGGGACGATAAGAATGTAACCGCAGGCGCGCATTGAGTAGTGCCGCCGGCAAGGTTGCGGTGCCATTGCGTGGGCGGCTTCGTACGCTTCGGAGTTTTTCGCTAAGGAAGCCAGGAAATCAGGAAGGAGATGCCGGCCGAGGCGGGTCGCGTTAACATGGATATGCGACATTGTCGCGTGTGAGGCATTGTCTTCCTGGCGTCCTGGTTTCCTAATTGAAATGGCATTGTTGTCAACTCACGGCCGCGTAACGCCAAGCGGTCTCTTCGTTTCCGCCTTCGGTCAGACTGCGTGCATCGCAATTCCGGAGAGGAGCGCGGGCTGCGTTCCTCGAACCTATACCGCATTATGAGCACGATTGTCTCTAACTTCGCGCAGGCGTTTCTCCTCTGCTGCGGCGTCTGCCTGCTTCTCTGCTGCCTCGGCACGAGCGGAGACGAGCGGTGGACGCACCTCTCCAGCAAGACCGGCGACCTGCCGGTTCCCGGCCCCTCGACGCAGCAGACCGGCGCGATCGTCGCCGACCTGGATCGCGACGGCCGCAACGACTTCATGCTCTCGTTCCGGGAGAAGGGGCCGGCCCTGGTCTGGTATCGCCGCACGAAGGCCGGCTGGGATCGGTACGTGATCGAGGACAAGTTCCTCACGGTCGAGGCCGGGGGCGCCGTCTGCGACATCGACGGCGACGGCTGGCCGGACATCGTGTTCGGCGGCGACTGGCAGAGCAGCGAGGTCTGGTGGTGGCGCAACCCCGGACGTGACTGGAAGCCAAACGCGCCGTGGCAGCGCTACACGATCAAGCACGGCGGCGCGACGCAGCACCACGATCAGATATTCGGCGACTTCAAGGGGACGGGACGCCCACAGCTCGTCTACTGGAACCAGGGCGCGCACAAGCTGTTCATCGCCGACATCCCCGCGCACCCTACGGAGGTGGCCGAGTGGCCGGCGACGGAGGTCTTCTCCGGGAGCGCCGGAGAGAACCCCGGCGAGTATGCGGAGGGGCTGGCGGCTATCGACATGGACGGAGATGGCCGGCCTGACCTGCTGGCCGGCAACTACTGGTTCAAGTACCGGCCGGACGGGACGTTTCTGCCGGTCAAGATCGGCGACATCGGCGGCAGGATCGCGGCCGGCCACCTCGTTCGCGGCTCCAAGGTCCCGCAGGTGGTGATCGCGCCCGGCGACGGCGTCGGCCCCCTGAAATGGTACGAGTGCTCCGGCGATCCGGCCGACTCGCGCTCCTGGCACGGCCACGACCTGCTCGGCCAGGACATGGTCCACGGCCACAGCCTCGCGATCACGGACATCGACGGCGACGGCAACCTCGACATCTTCGCCGCGGAGATGGCGAAGTGGACCGAGTCGCGCAAGGACCCGGACAACCCGAACGCCGGCGCCTGGATCTTCTACGGCGACGGCAAGGGCGGCTTCCGGCGGGAGCAGTTCGCCACCGGCATCGGCTTCCACGAGGCGCGCGTGGCGGACTTAAACGGCGACGGCCGACTGGACATCCTGGACAAGCCGTACAACTGGGACGCGCCCCGCGTGGACGTCTGGCTGCAGGCCCCACGCCCACGGCGCTAGACTACCTATCCGGTTTCAAACGGAGCTTCTATGCTTCCTCTCGATGACCCTCGCTGGAAAATGTACAAGGGCGGCTACCGGTGCGAATTCGATGCCTCCGGACCCCTCCAAAGACTTCTCAATGACGGCGCAACCGAAGATCTGTGGAGCGAGCTTTGGGACGAGTTGCATCACCAGGGCGACGTCGACGCGGCATCGTACGCGGCGGTACCGTATCTTCTGGAATCCGCAAGACGGAGCCCGAGACTCGACTGGAATGCCTTCGCCCTCATATTCACGATTGAGATTCGGCGGCCGCGCAATCCGCCGATCCCTGACGAGCTAGCGGACGGTTACTTTCGGGCGCTCGACGCGATTCCTGCCATCGTTGGGGCGCATCCGGACAGGGATTGGAATGAACTCCTCACGCAGTCGATCGTCGCGTGCATAGCGCTTGCGCGGGGGCAGCGCCTACTGGCGCAGGCTTACTCCGAGCTGGACCAGGAGGAGGCGAAGGCGTGGCTCGACGCGCGAATGGGGTACGAGCCTGACGAGGATGGTGAGTGGCAGCGATGAACGGTTCGTCTTCCGGGCCGATGCAGGTCGCGGCGCACGCGGCATTGAACCTGCTCGTGCTACGCTGCGGCGATGTGGCAGCGTCGCTGGTCTTCTATCAGGCGCTCGAGCTGGAGTTCGTCGAGGAGCGGCACGGAGCCGGCCCGACACACTTCGCGGCGACAATGGGCGAGCTGGTCATAGAGCTGTACCCTCGTCCGGATGCGCGTCCCACCGAAGGCTCCGGCTGCGACCCCGCGCGGCTGGGATTCACCGTTAGCACGCTGGATGGTGTCCTCGCGCGACTCGCCGACCTCGGCGTGCTTGTGGAATCGCCGCCGCGAGCTACGCGCTGGGGCCGGCGCGCCGTAGTGCGGGACCCGGACGGGCGCGCGGTAGAGCTAGTTGAGTCCGCAGGATGATGTCCATAGCCAATCGCCGGCTGAGTCGAAAGTAAGCCGCCCGTCACTCCGCGCTATCCGCCGTCACCGCGAGCAGGGCCGGCACGCCTCACCGATCCGTGCCGGGCAGCAGGTCGATCGACTCGATCTGCACGTCCGGCCGGGGATTGTGCCACTGCTGCAAGTAGGCAACCGCCGATTGGTCCGGGCCGGCGGTGAGCTCGGTTCAGGCGATCCGGCTGACTTAGCGGCGCGCATGTGTTCGGGGCACTGGGTCTCAGCTCGGCCCTCGCCGCAAGCGCGCGGTACAATCGACAGAAGGCTCCTGCGAAACCGGGAAGCGAGCGACCTCGTACTGATGGGAATTGGCGGCTGCGCTGGCGGGCCGATCACACGATTGGAACGGAGGTTGTCATATGAGCGATATTGCGGCCCAATCACTCTTGCCCACAGAACGCGAGCAGGAGGTGCTGCTTGATCAATTGATCGGCGAGATGCAGCGACTTAACGCAACTATTCGAGATGACCAGGCCGATATAGATCGTCTGAAGACGGAGACGCGGGCTCTGTCTGAGCACTCCGACCTTGTGCTTGCGCAAATCGAAGCGCGATTGGCATCGCTCAAGAGGGCGTCGTAGGGGATGCCGAACCAGATCCTCGAATTCACAAAGCAGGTGATAGCGCTTACACGTGACGTGCAGCAGAGCAAGGAGAATGTTAAGGAGCTTCGAGAAGACCTGAAGGCGACAAACCAGAAAATGGACCGTCTGACGGCAGCGTTTCAGCGTTTGATGTTCGAATTTGAGAGGCAGCGGGATACAGCCGAGAGCGAACGCGAAGTACAGCGCCTACGTCTCGAGAACATCCTCCTCAGATCGGATCGGCACGCTCTCGCCGCCGTCCCGGAATCGGAGAGAGCTGCCACGGAGTTGCGCGAACAGGTGGAGAGGCTCCAAAGCGAAAATGAGGAGCTTCGGCAGAGGCTGGAGCGAATCATTCCGGAATGATGGGCGGCCCGTCACTCCGGGTTAGCCGCCGTCACCGCGAGCAGCGCGGGCACGCCGCCCCGAATGCTTTCGGGGCCGGCGACCAGGTCGATCGAGTCGATCTGCACGTACGGCCGGGGGTTGTCCCATTGTTGCGAGTAGGCTACGGCCGATTGGTCGGAGCCGGCGAATGGCGCGGTCCAGGCGATTTGGGCGCCGGGCAGCGCGCGGGGCGTCGTTTGCCGGTAGTTGTCCACGTCGATCTCCGAGTAGACGGGAACGATCGCGGTCTGGCCGTCGGCGTAGTGTACGACGTAGCGCGCCAGCTCGACCTTGCGGCCCTGCCGAACCTCCTGCGGGCTGCGGCGGGCGTCGATGCGCGCGGCCTGGAGGAAGAACAGCGCGGCCGCCTTCCGGTGGACGGGGATGCCGCGCACCGCCTGCTGCATTACGCCGGGCACGCCGCTGCCGGCGAGCAGAATGGCGGTCGGGACCGGCGAGGTCGGGAAGTCGTACACGTCGTAGAGCACGCCCGCGAAGATGTGGCGGCCCGTCGGCAGCTCCTTGAAGGTGAAGCGCTTGTCGCCGAACCACCCCCGCTCGTCGCGGAAGCCGTTCGCCTGCTTCGAGAGGTCGAGCGGAGTATACTTCAGGTGCGCGCCGGCGATCACCTGGCCGCCGCCGGTGAAGGGCGCCTTCAGGTTACCAAGCAGCGCCGCCAGGATGTTCCGCTTCTTGACCGCGTTTTCCGGAACCTCCTCGCTCTCCTTGAAGTTCAGGTTGCAAAGCACGATCCCGCCGGCCCCCCGCCGATACTCCACCATGCCGCCGATGTTTAGCAGTGGGCGGACGCGCTCCGAGAAGTCGGGCGGGCGCTGCGCCTTGAGATAGATATTGTCGATGCCGATGTTCGGCGCGACGCCCGGCTTGACGATCCACTCCGCGATCTGGAGCGTAAGCCTCCGCGCGGTGCGCGGAGGATCGATGCGGAAGGTCTGCGGCTCGTTGGTCGGCTCGACCTTGAGCGGCACGATATCCCGCTTGCCGTCCGCGCCCTCGAAGACCAGGTTGAGGCGCGTCTGCGGATAGTAGAACGTGTTGCCGATCCATGTGAATTCGGTGATCGTCTGCGGTTTCGGGAGCGTGATCGGGATGTCGAACGGGCTGTTGTCCTTGTTGATCGGGAAGTTGATGATGAGCGGCCAGCCGTCCGCCGATACGAAGTTGTTGACGATGTTGTCGTAGGCGAAGAACGTCGACTTGCCGAACGGCGCGACCTCATCGATGTCCACCACGTACTGGAACTCGTCCGCGACGACGTAGGCGCCCTCCTGGTAGTCGAAGATCCGCTTGGAGGAGTACATCACCACGTCGCCGGTCGGGATGCCGGCGGTGAGCGGACCCCGGACCGGCGGGAACGTGACACGCTCGCGCCGGAACGGCCGGATCATGTGGTCGAAACCCACGATCCGGTTGTAGTCCGCGAGGCCCTCCGGCGTCAGGCCGTTGAACAGAATCCAGCCGCCGGCCTCGGTAAAGGCCGTAACACGGTCGAGGTGATCGGCGACCAGCTTGAGGTTCGCGGGCGTCGCTGCGATGATCGCGATCGCGCCGCTTTCAGCGGCCTTTTCCTGGCCGCCCGGCACGCGCTCCGCGGCCCGTGCGCCGTGCGCCAATCTCGTCCCGGATCGACCTGCTCCGCGCCCGGCGGCTCGGCCTTCCGGCCCCGATTCAACCCGCGGTTCCCGCAGCGGACGCCCGTTAGCAGGGTCGC
Organism: Chthonomonadaceae bacterium; assembly: GCA_035295045.1. Lineage (GTDB taxonomy): Bacteria > Armatimonadota > Chthonomonadetes > Chthonomonadales > Chthonomonadaceae > DATGJU01. The sequence continues at coordinate 4,818 of DATGJU010000331.1, read as the reverse complement.
CTTGCGCTTCCGGCGCAAGCGGATCGCGCCGTGGGCGCCCGGCGGCCTGCCTGAGGTCCGCTGTCGCCGTCCCCGCTAGCGTTGGATCGCGCGCCGGTCCACGCAGGGATGCTCCGCCGGCTGTCCGAGCCGCGGATGGCCGCGCGGAGGCGCCTACGGGCAGCGCAATCGCTGCGAGGGGGTCGGAGGCCTTTGCGTAGCTCAGGCCGGTCGCGTCGATCGCCTTCGCAAGGGGCGATCCCGGCTCGACCAGCGCGGCGACCGGCCGGTAGGTCCGCCTGTACTCCGTGCCGTAGGTCAGCAGGTTTACGAAAAGCTGCTGCGCAACTGCGTTTGTCGCGATCTTCTCTTCCAGCGCGAGCTGAGAAAGGAGCAGCACGCCCTCGCCGGCTGGAACCTCGACGAGTGCCGAGTACTGCAGCAGCTGGTCGCACTGGATCAGCGACCGGCCGCCGCGCTCGGGCTTCCGGTAGGCGTTTCGGTAGACGATCTCGTCCGGTCCCCAGACGAACAGGTCTTTCTGCTGCAATCCGCGCAGCGCCGGATGCGTCAGGTCCTCCGCGAAGGCGGCGCGCCCCTCGTTCTCGGCCGCCTCCATCTGCGCGGGAAGCGCCTGGTACCGGAGCGGATTCTTCTGCTCCAGCACGATTACGGCCCGCCCGCCTGCTGCATAGGCGGCCAGCCGGCTCGACGCGCTCTCGGCCGCGTCCAGCGCGTCCCTGCCGACGATGAGCACCTTCGCCTGCTCGGGCAGCGCGCCGAGCGAAGCCACCGGCGTGAACGGCAGTCCGAGCCGCGCTAACATCGCCGCGGCGCCGCCCGCCGGATCGAAGACCGCGAGCTGGCCCGGCGTGATCCGCTCCAGCCCGGAGGATGCCGGCGCCGCGGCGAGGGCTGGCAGAACCGAAACGGTCTTCGTGTCGCGGTAGACCTCGCGGCCGTCCGCCCTCAGAGATAGCGCCAGCTCGCCCTCTTTGCGGATCGCGGCGTCCGGTATCGGGAGCGTTATCTCCAGCTTCTCGTTCGTGCCCGGCGCGACTGTCTGCTGTGTCGTCTGGCCGGCGACGCGCTGCCCGTCGACCGTGAGCGACCAGGTGAATTCGATCGGCGCGGCGTCGTGCGTGTCGTTGAAGATCGCCAGGTCGCGCTTCACCTGCTGGCCGGCGCCGAAGCTCCAGTCCCACTGGCGGCACAGGACGGCGCGTGGCGAGAGGGAGTTGTACTGGCTGCCATTGCCGTCGCCCGGCTGCACGTAGAGGTCCCAGCCGGCGAAATCGGCCCAGCGGTATCCTTCGTGCAGGATGCGCTGCATGAGCGACGACGCGGGAAGCTGCGCCTGCTTGCCGGCGAAGACTGCCTCGCCCCCGATGGCCGAAAGCTCCGGGTGGTTGCCGGCGAAGAAGAAGTCCTCGCCCAGGAAGCGCGGCCGCTTCTCGTCCCAGACCCAGCGGCCTCGTCCGCCGCCCGTCGGGTTCTCGCTATAGGCGAGCGCTGGATACTGCCGCATGGGTCCGGAGACGTAGTGGTTGCCGTGGATCGGCATCGACTGGTCGCGGTTCGCGCCGCCGCCGTCCGTCATCGTCGGCCGCGTCGGGTCGGCTTGCCGGACGGCGTCCGAAGTCTTCTTCACCTCGGCCTCGAACGCGTCCATCATCCCACCGTAGAGATTGATGCAGTTGATGTAGAGCCACTCGTTCTCGATCGACCAGACCATGACGGAGGGGTGGTTGCGCTCGCCCATCACCTGCGCCACCATCTGGTCCCTCCAGTTCTGCATCAGGTCCATCTTCACTTCGGAGTGGTATTTGGCCTTCAGCTTCGGATCGGTCTCGATCGCCATGTAGCCGATGGCCTCGCCGTCCAGCATTCCCTGCCGGCGCACCACCAGGCCATTCCTGTCCATCCAGTCCAGCGCGTCGTCGGGAGTCATGCCCTTCCAGTCCGTGCCCCAGAAGCGCATCGCCGTCTGGTGCGTCTTGCGGTGGAAGGCCAGCCACTCGTCCGGACTGCCGCCGCCGTGCGCGTCGCCGTAGGCGTGGTAGTTGACGCCGTTCAGCTTCAGGTTGATGCCGTCCACCGTCCACTCCCGGAAGCCGAACGGATCGACACGCGCCGCCCCGACCGCGCCCGCCACTGCGACTGACGTGCGAAAGTTGTACAGCGTCGGTGCGTCGGGCCACCAGAGGTTCGGATGCGCCCACGACTTGGCGATGGTGAACCGCTTCGTCTCGCCGACTGCCAGTGAGAAAGCGATAGCAGCCGTCCATTCAGACGAGTCCGATGACGTGAACAGCTTCGCTCCGGGACCTTCGGCCGAATGCCCCTCCGGGGCACGACGTAACTGCGCAGTCGCCTGCGAATTACGAGCGGACTCGATTTCGCGCGCATTGCACGTAATCGTCCCGGCGACGGGCTTCGGCAGCGTATTGGTTATCGTAATTTCGGCGGTCAGCTCCTTGTTCGCGACCGAAGGCTTGATGAACACGTCGGAGGCGTAGACCGGACCGTCGACGATCAGCGTGGGAGCCGCGAGGATGCCGGACTGGAATGCGCCCCAGACCGGGTAGGCCATGTCCTGGAAGCCCTGGTGCGAGAAGCTGAGCGGCAGGTTGAACTTCCGGCGCAGCTTCATCGGGTCGTCCGGGTCGGCGGAGTAGCCGTAGTAAGCGTCGCGTATGCCGACCAGGATCTCGTTGACTCCCGGCTTCACGCCCCTCGTGATGTCGATGGCGAAGTGGACGAGTGGGTTCTTGTCGAAGCCGCAAGGGACCCCGTTCACGATGACCGTCGTGTTCAGGCTGTTCTGCGGGAAAACGATGCGGAACGACCGGCCGGCAAGCGCCGCGGGCACCTCCAGACGCGTCCGGTACCAGAGCCGGTGCGCCATGACCAGCTCCGGGATCTGCATTTTGTCGGATGGGACGCGGATCGACCGCCAGTGCGGCGCGGCAGGCAGACCGCGCATAGGAGTCGCGACCTCGCCTGGAATCTGCTCGTCGTCCCGGCAGACCTCCCAGTCGCCGGCCAGGCTGATTTGGAAGCGCCTCCTGCCCTCGCGATCCCCGTGAGCTTCCGCGCGGGCGCGTTGTACGCCTCCTCGCCCGGTATCGGGGGCCGGGCGGCCAGGCGAGCGCGCAATCGCGGCGTCGGGGGGCTGGAACACCTTATGCGCCGCAGCGCGATCCCGCGCGTCGCGCCAATCCTCGCCGGGCTTGAAGTGGGAGTAGGGCGACCATCGGCCGAGGTGGACGCAGAGCGCGTCGGACGCGTAGAGCACCTTCGCGGTCTTGCCTTTGTCGTCCAGCGTCTTCGGCAGTCGGATGAACAGCTTGTGCGCGCCCGGCGCGAGCGGCTGGTCGCCCATTTTCAGCCAGGCGACCTCGTTCCAATCCTGCAGCTCCATCAGATCGGTGGTTAGCTGCTCCGCGCCGATGCGCGCCCACGCGCCGCCGTCCACCCGCCACTCGAAGGGCGAGCGGACGAACTCGTAGCCGATCCGGTTCCAAATCTCGTACCGGCCGCTCGCCGGAGCCTGGAAGCGGTACTCCAGCACCGCGCCTCCCGCCGGCAACTCCCTGTCCACCTTGTCGGCCTCGATCGAGATCTGCAGCCACTTCTCGCCGGACAGAAACTCCTTGTGGCCCCAGCCCGCCGCCTGGAACTTAACGTTCGCGGAAGCCGGCGCTTCGCCCTCCATCCACGCGAACCCGTCGGCGCGAGAAGGCTCAGCCGCAAGACACCGCGGCCGCGGGAACAATACGAAGAGTATCAGCACGGTGACGGCGATGACGCGGGGTAGAATCGCGAAGTGGTGAGCTGCGAGCAGGGTACGGCGCATACACAAGGCTCCTTCGCAGACAGGCTGCGGCTTCACGGCCGCTTGCACTGGCTGTTCTGGAGCGCGGTGCGGGGTTCCTGCATGGCTCGGGCCGGCGCGCTTGGGATCGATCCTTGGAGCGCCTCCGGCCCGCACTGGTTCGGCGTTGCCGATACGGATCGGCAGTTACAGGCGGACGTGAAGGCTCGCTCCCGTCCGATGGCGATAGTGCCGGTGGTACCGCCGCACGTGATGCCGATGGTGGTGCGTCCTAGTCCGGATGACGAGCGAAGCGCGCTGCGCCGTTGCCGAAGGCGCCGCGATGAATGCTTCGAGGCAAACGAGCGCGGTCAAGGCCAGTAGTAGTTTCATGACAGTCTCCTTTCAAGAGACGCAGCGAAGGAGGTACGGTCCCCTACAGTCGGACGCGCAGAAACGCGCTCGGCCGATGACGATAGTAGGCGTGACGATAGTAGGTGCGGCGGTAGTAGACGCGGTGATATCGGTGCCACCGGTGATGCCGGTAGTGGCGCCTGCCGCTGGTGACCACCAGATACGCGTGCTGGGCGTCCGCGGGAGGCGGCAGCGCGATGATCGAGCCCAGGCAGAGCAGCGCGCTCAGCGCGGCAAGGAGTTTCATGGCGACCTCCTACATGTGGTGTATCGCGTGATGAACCACGGCGTGGTGTATACGGCGATGCATGACGCGCACCCGGTGGCGCAGCCGATGTATACGGTGGCGCATAACGCGGATTCTATGATGCGTCGGACCGGCGGATGCCGGCTGGACGGGCAGGACGGCTGCTGCCGCGAGTATCGCAAACAGCCCGATGAGTGGCTTCATGTGGTTCTCCTCAGTATGGTATTGCGCAGACGAATCCGTCTCGAAGAATGGCTACGCGCGGACGGCGCCATGGTTCCACGCCCGCTGCGGGCAGGGCGACACTTGCGGTCGAATCCAGTACGGCTGCGCGCAGGGTGACGGGCAGACCGGCATTCCG
>DATGJU010000330.1:0-7561 GCA_035295045.1 Chthonomonadaceae bacterium | reverse complement strand
CTTCGGCCTCGCCGCCATCAAGAACGTCGGCCGCGCGGCCGTCGAGGCCATCCTGCGCGTGCGCGACGAGGACGGCCCGTTCGCGTCGCTGGCGGACTTCTGCAGCCGGGTGCTCTGCGCGGAGGGCGCGGGCGTCTCGCGCTCCACCATCGAGAGCCTTATCCACGCGGGCGCGTTCGCCTCGCTGCCGGGCCACCAGAACCGGCGCGCGCTCATCCAGGCGCTGGACGATGCGCTGCAGGGAGCGGCGAAGGCCCAGCGCGACAAGCGCTCCGGCCAGGTCTCCCTCACCGATATGTTCGGCGACGGCGCGGAGGCGGCCGGCGCGCCGGAACAGGTCGTAATCCCCGCGATCCCGGAGTACAAGCGCGAGCAGCTCCTGGGGTTCGAGCGCGAGCTGCTCGGCCTCTACATCTCCGACCACCCGCTCCAGGCCTTCATGGACGAGGCCGCGCGGATCGGCGCCGTATGCGTTGCGGATCTGCCGGAGATGGCCGACCGCCAGGACGTGACGCTGCTCGGCATCGTAACGAGCGTGAAGCCGTTCACGTCCAAGAAGAGCGGCGAGCCGATGGCCTTCTTCACGATCGAGGACATGACCGGTCCGGCCTCCTGCACGATGTTCCCGCGGAACTTCGCGGACTTCGGCCAGAACCTGGAGAAGGACAGGATCGTCGTCCTGAAAGGGCGCGCCAGCCACCGGGAGCGCGTTCGAGACGACGAGGAGGGCGGGCACGTCGTCGAGGTCCTCGCGGAATCCGTGACGCAGCTTGCTGGCGGCGCCTCCAACAACGCCCCGCCGCAGTCGATCGTCATCCACCTCGATCCCGGCTGCCGCGACCGTCTGAAAGTCGTCCACCAAACCCTTGAGCACCATCGAGGCAACGGCGGCGCGCTGCCGGTATACCTCCGCGTGCCGGACGGCGGCAAGCTACACGTCGTGCGCACGGAGCTGATGGCCGAGTACAACGAGCCGTTCCGAACCGCGCTCGAGCGTCTGCTGGGCCGCCACAGCGTCTGGGTCGAATAATCGCTCGATTGCGGGATTCGTCCACGTAAAACGCGAACTAAGTAGCTGCTCCGGGTCACTTCGTAGATCACGCGGAGGCATTGGTGTCCCGCAGGGACACGGGGCCATAGGCCGTACAGCGAAGGACTTCATTCCTTCGCCCGAGCGCAACTACGAACAGACTACGGGCGCCTCCTTAGACGAAATAACACCGAAGAAACGCAGTATTAGCATGCGTGAGTGTAAGCGTCCGCCGCCGGCCCGCGGAGAACCAAGCGTGGTCGAGGTCATCGCATCAACCGTTCATCCCGTCGCGTTCCTTTTCGTGTCCTTTCGTGCCTTTCGTGGACAATAACCCAGCAGCCCGTGTCGGGGCGAAGGTGAGGCGAGGCATTGAAGCCCAAAGCCACTACCGCGGTACTCCTGGTAATAATCTTCGGTGTCGTCGGGTACACCGTGTTCAACGTCTTCAAGGAGCCGGAGCGGCGCCGGCCGCGCCGGCCGCCGGGGATGGAGCAGACGGTCGCCGTTCACGGCCTCATCAGCCCGGAGAACGATTTCGCGCGCGACGGCGAGACGCTGGGCATCCTGCGCGATCGTTATGGCGTCGAGCTGACCACGGAGACGCGAGAATCCTCCCAGATGGCCACCGCGGATCTGTCCGGACTGGACTTCGTGTGGCCGGCCGACGAGATCGCGCTCGGCGAGTTCCGCCATAACCGGCCGGGCGCGACCGGCGCCACTACCTTCCGCTCGCCGCTCGTGATCTATACCTGGGACGTGGTGGCGGACGCGCTCGTGCGCGCCGGAGTCGCGAAGTCGGACCGGGCCGGCTGCTTTACGGTCGACGTGCGTAAGCTGGCAGACATGGAGGCGCACGGGACCCGCTGGCGGAGCCTCGGCCTGGCGGAGATGCCGGGCTGCGTAGAGGTCGCCGTGACCGATCCCGTCCACAGTGCGTGCGGCCGCATCTGGTGCGCCCTCGTCGCCTCCGCCGAAATCGGCCACGACCTTGCAGACCCGAAGCGGCTGAACGCTGCGCTGCCCGCGCTGCGGCGCTCCTGCCGCGGAGCACAGGTGCGGTCCGGGAACGCGCAGTCGCTGTTCGAGGAGTTCGTGAAGGGAGGGCCGGAGCGACGGCCCCTCGCGATTGGCTACGAGGCCGAGTACATCCAGCACCGGATGGGCTTCGGCGCGCCCACCTACGGCCTGAAGCACGCCATTCGCATCCTCTATCCGGATCCCTCGATCTGGACCGCGCACACCCTCGTTCCGCTCACGGGAAACGGTCGCCGCCTGCTCACCGCCCTGGACGATCCGCACCTCCAGAGCTCGAGCCGTGGGAAGTACGGATTCCGAACGGCGGCAGGCGCCGGCTCGATGTACCAATCCTCCGGCATGCAGGGTGTCCCGATGACTATCGACCATTCGGTCGAAGTCCCGACCCCCGCCGAAGTAAAGGCGATAGAAGACAGTCTGCGGTAGCTGGCAGCGGGTTCCTGGTTGCGGGTTCCTGGTTCCTGGCAATGCACCGACGCAGCGCCGCGCACGCGCCGCCTACAACCAGGAACCACCAACTAACAACCAGCAACCAGCAACCAGGAACCAGCAATCGGGAACCAGGAAATGGCGGTTCGCGGAGGGGCGGCGGAGCTCGTCGATATCCGGGGGATTTGTGCGGACGTACGCGTCAAGCTGCGCTACGCCACTCCGCGGAACGGGGTGGGGCGAGCCGTCTATCCACGCGCGGCGCGCTGCCTACTGCGCCGCGGGACGGCCGAGCGGCTCCGCCGGGTGCAGCGGCGCCTCGAGGCGCGCGGCCTCGCGCTCAAGGTTTGGGACGCCTACCGGCCACCCGCCGCCCAGCGCGCGCTCTGGGCGATCTGCCCCGACCCGCGCTTCGTCGCGCCGCCCTGGCGCGGCAGCAAGCACAACCGCGGCGCCGCGGTAGACGTGACGCTCGTGGACGCCCACGGCCGAGAGCTGCCGATGCCGTGCGACTTCGATACCTTCACCGGCCGCGCGAAGACCGCCTACCCCGGCGGAACGCCCACCCAGCGGCGCAACCGCGATCTGCTCCACGCCGCAATGGAGGCCGAAGGCTTCGTGCCGGACCGCTGCGAGTGGTGGCACTTTCACGACCCCGACTGGCGCCGCTACCCCGCGATCGACCGCTCGCTCCTGCGGTCCGGCCGTAGAGCCATCGCTTCACCATCTCTGATCGGTTAAGGCTCCCGGTCACTTGACGGGTCCGCTTTGTGTTGCGTTGGTACAGCGAAAACGGCTACAATGGTATCGGAATGGAAAGAGACTCGGCCGGGAGCTTAGACGGCCTGGTGGCGCGGACAGCCGCGGTCGTACTTGCCTGGGATCCCGATGCGGCCGTACGCGCCGAGACACGTCCCGACGGCAAGCTCGACCTGACGGTGATCTCCCGCCGCTTCGAGGGCAAGGACAGCCGGGAGCGCGAAGAAGAGTTCTGGCCAGCGCTCCATTCCATCCCGAAGGCAGACATGGTCCACCTTACCTACTGCCTGCTCCTCACGCCGGAGGAGGCCGAACGCAGTTTTGGCCCCGCCCAACCGCCAGGCGCAACCGACAATTGGGACGACGACGAACAGTGAAACCGACTCGGAGAGGATTTCGCGAAGAGATGAACAGGAACCGGACCGGTGCGGCAGTCCTCGCGGGCGCGGGCCTGGTGGCCCTCGGCCTCGCAGGCCTGGCGGGCTGCGACAACACGCAAGGCACCACGCCGCAGACGAACGTCGCCGAGGCAACGCACCGTCCCGTCGACGATAACCAGAACAACGGATCGGGCGCCGGAACCGCCGAGAAGCCCTCCAGCAGCGGCGGTGGTACCTGGACCGACCCCAACCCCTCGGGCGGCGGCTCCCGCAACCCCTACGGCACCGGCAAGACCGTCTCCGGCCGCAACGGCAGCACGTAGCGCCGGGCGCCCAGCACTCGGCAGTCGTGACTTGCGAACTTCGTTTCACGACCGCCGAGTGCCGACTGCCGAACCCCTAACTCACCGGCTCGACCTCGCCCTCGATATCCTCCGTGTCGATCAGCCGCTCGATCGTCGCCACGCGGTCGCCATCTCCCAGGTTGATCAGCTTCACGCCCTGAGTGCTCCGGCTCGCCGTCGCGCGGATGTTGCCGATCTCCATCCGGATTGTGACGCCCGACTCGGTCAGCACCATCAGCTTGTCCTCCGGCTCGACCACGGCGGCGTCGACGATGGGGCCGGTCTTGCTCGTCACGTCCATCGTCTTGATGCCGCGGCCGCCCCGGCCCTGCGCGCGGTACTTTGACAGGTCGGTACGCTTGCCGAAGCCGTTCGCGCTGCAGACGAGGAGCTGGCTCGTCGGGCTGACCACGTCCATCGCGACCACCTTGTCGGCGAGCCGCTTGGTGGCCGGGTTGCGCATCTCGATGCCGCGCACGCCGCCCGCCGTCCGCCCGCGCGTCGGCACGTCGCTCTCCGGGCACCGCACCGACATCCCCTTCTGCGTGATCAGGATGATCTCCTGATTGCCGTCGGTGTGCTTTACCCAGTTCAGGTTGTCGCCCTCCTCGATGTCGAAGCAGGCGAGCCCGTTGGAGCGCAGGTTCGCGAACTCCGAAAGCGCGGTCCGCTTCACCTCGCCGTTCGCCGTGGCCAGCAGCAGGTAACCCTCGGCGTTCATGTCCTTCATTGGCAGGATCGCCGTCACCTGGTCGCCCGGGATGACCTGGATGAAGTTGTTGATGTGCTGCCCGCGCGCCTGGCGCGTGGTCTGCGGCACTTCGTAGGCCTTCAGCCGGTAGACCCGGCCGCGGTCTGTGAAGAACAGGATGTAGTGGGTGGTCGTGGCGACGAATAGGTGCGCCAGCGAGTCCTCCTCCTTCAGGTTGGCCGCCTGCACGCCGCGCCCGCCGCGCCGCTGCGTGCGGTAGGTGTCCAGCGGGACGCGCTTGATGTAGCCGTCGCGCGAGATCGTGACGAGCGTCTTCTCCTCCGGCACCAGGTCCTCGTCCGTGATCTGGTCGGCCTCGGTCGGCAGAATTCGGGTCCTGCGCTCGTCACCGTACTTGTCGCGCAGGTAGCGTAGCTCCTCCTTGATCATTCGGATGACGCGCGCGGGCGTCACGAGGATGTCCTCGAGCCGCGCGATCTCCCGCAGGACGCCGCGGTAGTCGTCGCCGATCCTCTGGCTTTCGAGCTGCGCGATCTGGCGCAGCTGCATGTTCAGGATCGCCTCCGCCTGGAGCTGCGTAAAGCCGAACCGCTCGACCATCTGCGCCCGGGCGACCGGGCCGCTGGGCGCGGCGCGGATCAGCCGGATGATCTCGTCGATAAAGTTGAGCGCGATCTGCAGGCCTTCCAGGATGTGCGCGCGGTGCCGCGCCTGGCCCATCTCGAAGCGCGTCCGGCGCACGATCACCTCACGCCGGTGCGCCAGGTGCGCGTGGATGATCTGCGCGAGATTGAGCAGCCGCGGCTGCCCGTTCACGAGCGCCAGCATGATTACGCCGAACGTCTGCCGAAGCGCGGTATGCTTAAGTAGGAAGTTGACGATCCGCATCGGAAGCACGTCGCGCCGCAGCTCGATAACGATCCGCATGCCGTGCTTGTCCGAGAAATCGTCGAGCTGCGTGATGCCCTCGACGCGCTTCAGCCGGACCAGCTCGGCGATATGCTTGATCAGGTTCGCCTTGTTGACCTGGTAAGGCAGCTCGGTCACCACGATCGCGCTCTTGCCGTTGTCCATCGGCTCGATCTGGAACTGCGCCTGCATGATCACCTTGCCGCGGCCGGTGCGGTAGGCTTCGCGCGCGCCGTTGGTGCCGAGGATCACGCCCGCGGTCGGGAAGTCCGGGCCGGGAATGAACTTCGCCAGGTCGTCCGGCGTCGCGTCCGGGTGGTCGAGCGCGTAGAGGCTGGCCTCTACGACTTCGCGCAGGTTGTGCGGCGGCATGCTGGTGCTCATCCCGACCGCGATGCCCTCGCCGCCGTTGCAGATAAAGTTCGGGAACTTGCCGGGCATGACAACCGGCTCGCGATCTCCCTGATCGTAATTGGGACGGAAATCGACCGTGTCCTTCTCGATGTCCTCCATCATCTCCATGGCGATGGGAGTCAGCCGGCACTCGGTATACCGCTGCGCGGCGGGAGGATCGCCATCGACGCTGCCGAAATTGCCCTGCGGATCGATGAGCGGATAGCGCATGCTGAAATCCTGCGCCATGCGCACGAGTGTCGCGTAGATCGACAGGTCGCCGTGGGGATGGTATTTGCCCATGACCTCGCCGACCACACGCGCGCACTTCACGCGCGCGGAGTTCGCGCCGACGTTCAGGCCGCGCATGCCGTACAGGATGCGCCGCTGCACCGGCTTGAAGCCGTCCCTCACGTCCGGCAGGGCGCGCGACACCAGCGTCGACACCGCGTATCCCAGGTAGGAGCGGCGCAGCTCGTGCTCGATGTCGATGAGCATCAGCTCGCCCTCGCCGTTCGGGCTTATCGCGATCTCGGAAGGATCGATCGGGCTGTCGATTTCGGTTTCAGGCTCGTCAGAAGGGAAGTCGTCCGACAAATGCTTCTCCCGTCTCTCAATACCGGCGCGCCCCCTCCGGGACGCCGCCGCGGCGCGCGTGGATTTGGGGCCGCGCGGCCGGTTCTCACCGTTGTTTTTTCTCATAGTAATTATACCCCATAGCACCCTGGCTTGGGCGCTGTTTTGTCAACTGTTGACGCTGCTTCTCAGCCGCTGATTGAGTCTCTGCGGCTACCCGCAGAACAGGGTTCCGGCATCGCGGACGGATTCCGGAACCCGCGCAGGCGGGTTTTGCACGTTAGCCGCGGGTTTCAACCCGCCGGGCTGCCATCAGGCGTCGCCGCGGCCCGGGTTGAAACCCGTTGCTGGAATGCAAAGTCCGCCGTCGCGGACTCGGACTCTACGGTCGGCGCATGACGTGGGTCCGCAAAGGGACGTTAGCCCCTTACGGGCGTACATAAACCGTGATGTGGCGAGCAATTCATTCCCATGCCAGCGAAGTCGAAACAATAACCAGGAATATGCCCAACCCGCCTCCTAATACCCATCTCTTCTCCCGAATCTGGCCCTACCTGCGGCCCTACCGCGGCAAGATCGCGCTCGGCGTTATGCTGCTGCTCGTCTCCACGCCGGCCGGGGCGGCGCATCCGCTCATCTGGCGTTACATCGTCGACCAGGTCGTCGTCCGGGGCCGGCTCGACGCGGTCGCGGGCCGGCGCCTCGCCGCCGCGCTCATCGTCATGGTCGTCGTCCAGGCCTTCGCCATGGCGCTGGACGCCTGGAAGGCCGTCATTCTGGAGCGCGTCGGCCAGCGCTTCGTCTTCGACCTGCGCAACGCCGTCTACGCCAAGCTGCAGCGCCAGTCGCTCGGCTACCTCGGCGAGCATCGCGCAGGCGACCTGATCGCCCGCGCCATGGGCGACGTGGACGTGCTGCAGGAGGTCGCCTTCCAGAGCATCGACTCGGTGATCGGTAACACGCTCAGCTTCGTAACCGTTGCCGGCATCCT
>DATGJU010000329.1:0-11665 GCA_035295045.1 Chthonomonadaceae bacterium | reverse complement strand
TCATGTATCGCGACCTCTCCGGAGACGCTGGAAGAGGCCGCGAATGTAGGGCCCACGGCGTTCTGCTCTTTTAATCCGGGTGCGAGGCCGGACTCCTGGATTCGCCGCATGATCGGCCTGGAGTAGTCTATCGGAAGTTCGGCCGGCGGCAGCGTCTCCAGCAAATTTACCATGCTGCGCAATCGTGCGAACTCGTCCGCGCACTGCCTGCACACCGCCAGGTGGCCGTAAAGCGCGGCCGTCATCTCGGAGCCGATGCCGGGATCGCCATCCATCAGTGGCTGTAGCTTCTCCCGGACACGGTCGCAAAGGCCGGCAGCCTGTATCCGGCGCGCTACCAGGGGTGCGAAATCGCGCGGCAGGTCGGCGAGCGGCATCGCCTCAAGAATGTTCACGATGCGCTGCATCTCACGGAACTCGCGGGCGCAGTCGGTGCAGACCGCCATGTGGACCTGAAGCGCGGTCGCCGCCTCCGGGCGCAGCGAGCCGTCGTTCTCGACCAGCAAGTCGAGTTGGGCGCGGACCTGCGCGCAGACTACGGAGCTGGTGACGGCGCCGACGCCGAGCGCCGACTCGGCGTGCGCCATGCGTCCGGGCGCCTGTGGCGTATATGCAGTCGGTTTCCACGCCTGCTGCTCCGGCTGGGCGTGCTCTGATCTACTTTCCATCGGAGGCTTCCATTTCGAGAACCGAGCGAAGACGGCCCCGCAGCATGTCTCTGGCTCGGAATAGATGTGTCTTTACCGTACCCGTCGGGAGCTCGAGTGCGTCCGCAATCTCCTCGACGCTCATCTCCTGGAGGTGCCGCATAACCACCACGACGCGGTACTTCTCCGGCAGGTTCAAGATTTCGCGATGCAGGATATCCTGCGTCGCCTCGCGTATCGCCCGGTCCTCCGGTGCGCTGTTGCGGTCCTCCGTGGCGGGCTCGCGGCCCTCTTCAAGCTCGACCTCCAGCGAAAGCGCTCCTTTGGCTCTGCGTGACCGCAACTGGTCGATGCAGAGATTTGACGCGATCTTGTAGAGCCAGGTGAGGAAGCTCGCGTCCTGGCGAAACTTTGCGAGCGCGCCATAAGCGCGCAGGAATGTGTCCTGCACCAGATCGCCCGCATCCTCGGCATTACCGAGCATACGGTACGCGAGGTTGTACACCTGGCGCTGGTAGCGCTGGACAAGACCGTTGTATGCAGCCGTGTTTCCGCAAAGCGTCTGCCTTACGATCTCGGCGTCACTCTGTTCCAACAGCGTAGCCGTCCTCGTGTCCCCCTGATTGCAAGTGCTATCAAACGGGTATACGGCGGCGGTTTTCAAGCGGTTTCAGAAAAGCGGTCGAAGCGAGCTAGAGGATTTTGTGCCAGGGGGCGTTCAGGAAGCGCTCGAGACGGGCCTGGTCGGTCGGCGAGACGGTGAGGAATGCGAGGCCCATGGTCGCCCGGTGCTCCGGTATCCGCGTATAGCGGCTGACGCGCGCCAGGGCCCGAATGGAACGCTCTTTGTTCTGGCCGCGCTGTGCGCTGCCGCGGCTGACGGCCATAAGGCGCAGGATTTCGGCGTCGCTCGGGTCCACGGGCACGCCCGGCGTCGACTCCATGGTCGGATCCGGAAGATTGAACAGCAGCTCCACGGAGCGCGGCGTCTCGAAGCCCGCCTCCACGACGAGGCACATGCCGCCCGCGCTGACATCCATGGTCACGCCGCTGCGCCACGAGCCGTAGCAGCCGCTCGCCTGCATATGGCGGAAGTTGACGGCAAGTGAGATCAGGATTCGCGTATGCCGCCGGCGCTGGACCGCGCGGACGGGCTCAAGCATGCGAAGCTGCAGATCGCTGCCGACCGTGGTTACGATCTCAGTGCAGGTCGTGTACATCAGGTCCCGCGCGATAACGGTCAGGTCCGCCCTGGACCCACGTTTCAGCACCGTCATCCTGGCAGGCGATTCGTGCAGCGCGAGAAATACATCCGGTCCGCGGACGCTCGTCACCGATCCGTAGAAATCGTCGAGTCGATCTGGCACTCGAACCAGAGCAGTCGCGGCCCGGACATCCAATCCTTCGCACCTCGCCGTCGGCACGTTTGGCGGCGCGAACTCAAGTTAATCGCGCCCTACCTGTGCTTCAGGCGTATTATCGGCGGAAGCAACGCCCACGGAGAGGCGCGGATACCGGTAATTGTTCGGTTTTGCTTGAGCCGATCCTATGCGAGCCGCTCAATCGCGCGCGGAATCAGCCGGGTCAACGGGACGCCGTGCGGACACGCTCGCTCTGCCGCTGCCCAATCGGCGGTCTCCGCGGCGCCGCGGTCGCGCCGTTCGGCCGGGAGGTCGGCGTACAGGCCGCGGGCGTGCGCCTGCTTTCCATAGTGGTCGTGGTACATCAGGAAGCGGAGCATGTCGGCGACGGCGAGACCTGCGCCCGCGCCGCTCGCCTTTCGGCAGATCGAGTCGCAGCCCCGGCACCAGAGGTGGCTCACCAGGCGCGAGTGCTCCTGGATCGCCTCCGCCTCCGCGACAGTGAGTTTGCTGGCGACCGCCTCGGCGTTCTGCTCCACCATCCGCGTCGTGGTGATCTCGGAGCAGATCGCGTGGATCCGCTCGTCCGCCGCGACCGCCTTGATCGCCGCCTGATGCTGGTTCAGGCCGCGCTTCTTGAACGGATCGAACTTGTCCGGCAGGGTCATGCCGCCGACCTGCGTCTTCATCGCGACGAGGCCGATCTTCGCCTTCGTGCAGGCGTCGATCGCGCGCATCAGATCGTCCCGCTTGTAGTAGTGGCAGTCGTAGCGGAACATGATCACGTCGACGAAGCCACCGGCCGCCGCGGCGTTCAGGCACTCAACCACCGGCTCATCGTGGCAGGAGAAGCCGAAGAAGCGCGTCTTGCCGGACTTCTTCAGCCGCTCCGCCATCGCCTTGACCTCCGGATCGGAAGCCAGTCTCGGGTCCTGGATCTGATGCATGAAGCAGCAGTCGACGTAGTCCTGCTTCAACCGTTCGAGGCTTTGGGGTAGCTGCGTTTCGAGCTGACGATGCCTGTGGGACTTCGTGACGAGCCAGAGCTTCTGTCGGGCCCTCGAGTGGCCGGTCGCGCCGCGCTCGGTCAGTATTTCACCGAAGGCTCGCTCGCTCCGGCCGCCAAGATAACCCTCCGCAGTGTCGATGTAGTTTACGCCCAGCTCCATGCCGGCCGCGATCACCTCGGAGTCGACGTTCCACGACCCGCCGAAGGCAAGCCGCGACACTGTCATGCCGGTCCGCCCCAGGACGTTGAGCGGCATCGCGGGCGTTGCATCAGGCCGCGCGCCCTGACCGGCAGCCGCCCTGCCGCCCTCTACGCCGACGGCTGCGGCGGCGCCCATCGCGCCGGCAGCGGCGAGGAATTCGCGCCGGTTGGACCGTATCGCCTTCACGTTCGCCTGGTCGGTCATCTCCGTTGTCCTCCCGCCGGGTCGCGGCATAGAGCGGCGCCGGCTATTTCAGCATGATGGTCGTATCGGGATCGTTGGGCACGATGTCGGCGTCCGTGATGGGCTTGTTGCCGAGCACCTGCTGCTGGTTGATTTTGTACGTGACACGGATTACGCGCGGCGGCTGACCGTAAAACGGGAACGGCACGGCCTTTCCGTCCCAGACCGGACCTTTTCCGCCCTCGCCCTCGATCATCTTCGTCGCTAACTGCGCCTCATCAGATACGTAGAAAACGCGGCCGGGTTGCGCGTCGGTCAGGCCCTCGCCACTCCAACCCGCGTAGTCCTGGATGTGCGGCGCCGTCGTGCGCGTATTGAAGGAGAGCACGATCTTATAAAGACCGGTCTTGTCCGGGCCTAGCTTATTGCTGAAGCTGTACATCTTGGGATCCTTGCTCATATCCATTTCGCGCGCGAACTTGTCCTTGCGGATGGAAATGGAATCGATAAGGATCGTCTGCCCCAAGTCGGGGGGCTGGAGCGCGCGAAGGTCCTTGTCGGAGACGCGGTCCTTGTAGTCCCAGTCGGAGATGCGGACATCGATGCGGCCGCCGTCGGCCAGGTTCACGCGGCCCGAGACCTTTAGCACGTAGCGGCGCGGAACCTCGATCAGAGGCCGCAGCGCGATGTCGAACGGACCGGGCTTGCCGCCGCCGTTCGCCGCTGCCGCATGGACGGCCGGCAGCTTGCTCGGGTTATTGTGATCGTGGTTGAGGTCGGTGTACCTGTCGTAGTAGCGCTGCAGAATCTCGGCCCGGTTGTGGAGCTCCGCGTCGTGCATGCTCTTATTGCCGAAGTCCTTCGGCTTATCCCTCAGCAGCTTCGTGCTGCGCTCCAGGGCGTGGTCCCACGTGGCGATGGCGTCCGGCAGCCTGCCCTCCTTCTCGTAGGCGTGCGCCAGCATGTGGATGTCCTTGAGGGGGCCGGCATAGGGCCAGTATCCCTCGTTGTCCTGGTCCTTTGGAATTGTGTGGTTCTTCGCAGGGTCGAAGATGTTCTCGTCCCCATAGGGGCCGGCGATTGCCATCTTGAAGGCCTCGACGGCGCCCGGGAAGTCCTTTATCTTGTCGAAGTCCTGCCATCCCAGCTCGAACTTGATGTCCGGGATGTTATTGTTATTCGCGATGCCCTCCTTCAGCAGGCCGACGGCCGGTGCGATGTAGCGCCGGTCCGACCGCTCGCTGGAGTCGGTGAAGTTGTAGTCCAGATGCCACGCGCCGGTGATGTAGACGTTGTCGGCGTGTGGATCGAGCCAGGTTATGAGCCGGACGAGCGGCAGGATAGCGTCATAATCGCCGCTGTGGAAGAACTCGTCGCAGCGCACCCAGAGCAGACCTGCGGCGGCCTCGCGGAAGCCGAGAAGCGGCAGAAGCATGAACTCGTTGTTCAGCCCGCCCATCGCTGCCTGGGTCGTGCGAAGGTTCTCCTGCGCGTGATAGGCCTGGCGGCCCGGATCGATAAGCCTTTGCATGAATATCGAGGCGGCGAAGAGCGCCACGCAGGCGCTGGCGAGTATCGGCAGCCGCCGCGTCATGTCCTGCGGATAGCGAACCGTGTTGGAAGCCATTCTTTCAGCCTTTCACGCTATACTTCGCGCCGGTCGAACACGATGATCGCAAGAATCAGCAGCACCGCGGAGTAGATGAGCGCATAGACGATGTTGTTGCGCATGTACTCGTTCGGATTGGAGATTTCGGCGACCGGATGGATGAGGGCGTTCTGAATATTGAAGTTGCCGAAGTTGGGCAGAAGGTAGTGAATGACCGTGCCCGTTCCGCGAACCAGCCAGTTCGAGTTGGTCGTGAGCGAGTCCGTGACCGAGCTGAGGTTGCCGACCATGAAGATGCCGAACGAGAGGAAGAAGTTGACGATCGGCGTGGTGAACGTCGAAAAGAAGATCGTCAGTGCGGCCAGCAGCAGCATCTGGAAGAAGGTCATGAAGATGCCGCGGATCATCTCCGGCGCAAACGTGCCCGACGTGATGCAGGCGAAAAAGCCCCTATCCAGCCCCACTTTGAGCGACTGTAGGTAGAGCATGAAGATAAACAGCACGCCCATGAACAGGATATTGATGGCGACGGTGATGAATCCGCCGAGGAACTTGCCCAGGACGAACTCGTATCGCTGCACCGGCTTGGAGAGCACCGTGTAGATGGTGCGGCGCTCGATCTCGACCGGGATCAGATAGATGCAGGTAACGATGGTGATGAACAGGCCCGCCAGCAGAATGGCGGCCAGGCCGAGTGCGCGCAGGACGGTCTGGCTGTCCTTCGGCGCGGTCAGGTATCCGAACAGCGGCATCAGGAAGATCAGCGCCACTCCGCTGATCAGGAAGACCCACATGATGCGCCGGCGCAGCGCCTCGTTCACGGTCTGCCGGGCGATTGCCCATGCGATCATTTCAGACTCCCTCTTCTTTCTGAACCGTCTCGACGAACACCTCTTCCAGTGTGCGGCGGTGCGGAACGATGGACAGGACCTCGCCCTTCGCGCCCCGCACGGTGTCGATGATTGCGGTAATCTTCTCCGTCTCGTTCGCCCGAAGCTGCAGAGTGCCGTTCCCCTGGCGCACGACCGGCGCGATCGCCTCGAGCTTTGGCAGGACGCCGTTGGTCAGCTTCTCGCCCTGCACGGTGATCTCGGTCACGTCGCCCGCGGTAAGCTCCTTGATCGTGCCGGAGACGAGCAGCTTTCCATTATGGATGATCGCCACCCGTGTACAGATGAGCTCGACGTCGGCGAGCTGGTGGGAGGAGAGAAAGACGGTCTTGCCCTCGCCGCGCAGGCTTGCGACGATGTCGCGCAGTTCGGCGTGCGCGATGGGGTCCAGGCCGGACGTCGGCTCGTCCAGGAAGAGCAGCTTTGGGTCGTTGATCAGCGCCTGAGCGATGCCGGTGCGCTGGCGCATACCCTTGGAGTAGCCGCGGATGTTGCGCTTCCACGCCTCGGGCTGAAGCCGTACCTTCTCCAGCGAGATCCGGATGCGCCGCTCGCGCTCGCCGCCGGGGATCTTGAACAGCCGCGCGTAGAAATCCAGCAGGTCCCACGCCGTCATAGAGTCGTAGAAATAGGTCTCCTCGGGCAAATAGGAGACCTGCGACTTGACGCTGTTATCGCCCATCGGCTTACCGAGGATCGTGGCGTCGCCGGCCGTCGGGAACAGCAGTCCGAGCAGCATCTTGATGGTCGTTGTCTTGCCCGCGCCGTTGCGTCCCAGGAAGCCGAAGATTTCGCCCTCCTCGACCGTGAGGTTGAGGTTCTTGACAGCTTCGACGCGCTGTTTTCTCCAGATGTCGATGTATTCTTTGGTCAGGCCCTGGATTTCGATCGCAGCCGCCATAAGTTGGGATACCTCCGTCCGCCGGTGTGGCGGGAATCAAGTATTATGAATAAGTCGCAATGGTAGTCGCTGACGTGAATGCCGCCGCGTATTATACCTACCGGCCCGACCCGTGTCAAATGCGCGATATACCGGTTCGATAGGGAAGACCGGCCTCTGTTCCGAGGATGGCAGAGGCTGAGGACAGAGCGCTCGGAAGCGGCCCGGCTCCGATCGCCGCGTGAGCGGCGCCGCATGGAAGTGGCCGCCCTCCTCAAATACGGAAAGCATGAGTCGAAACGTTACCATTATCTCACAGACCGACGGTCTCTGCAGATTTTTTTGCGTAACGCGTATGCTTGTCCGGTCCGGCGGGAAGTGTTATAATCGTGTGGCTTGTGGCTCGAGTGTGGAGGGATGCGGTATGGCCCAGGTGCATCTGGGTTTTGATCGAGGCGGGAGCGGATGGTAGCGACCGCTGGCGTTAGCGTCGTTTCGCAGGCGCTGCAGCGGCGCGGACGAACGATCGTGCGCGTACGTGGTCGCAGTATGTTCCCGCCGCTCTGCAACGGCGTTCGGCTCGAGGTGCAGCCGACCGCATACGAGGCGCTCCGCTACGGCGATCTGGTGGTCTACCACGACGGCTGCGGGATCATCTGTCACCGGCTGGTCCGCAAGACCAGCCGACTCTGCTACCTGAAGGGCGACGCCAATCTGTTTACCGATCCGCCGGTCGTCTGGTCGCAGGTGCTCGGCCGTGCCACGCGCATTATTGACGACGACCTCCAGATTATTCCACTCGACGGAGCGGGCCCGCGGCGCCGCGCGGTGCTTCTTGCGCGTTTCTCCTGCATATACGCCCTCTACCGTAACGCACTTCAGGCAGCCGCGCGTTGCCGTTTGTGGACGCGAGGCATCGAGTGGACGCAGCCGAGACCTTAACTTCCTCAGTTTACGTAAACGAACTCGTTCGCGCACAGGAGCGCCTGCGTGTACAGCTCCCAGGGCGTGAGCGGCGCGCGGCTGACCGGCAGGCCGTCGTTGCGGAGCGTGCCGTACCGGTTGCCAGCCGGCGGCCGCTTGGGCGCGGGGCGGGGCGACTGGCGGTTCGCACCGGGACGCTTTGGCGCGTCATTGACCGCCACCTGCGCGGCCGCCGCCAGGAAATCGGTCGCCCACTGGACCTCCTCCGGCTTCGGCGAGCGCTGGAACAGGATGAGGTAGATGGCTCGCACCTTGCCGGCGTCGTCCGGCGCGGACGCGACCTCCGGCCGCGCCACAACCTGCCGCGCGACGTCCACCGACATCGGGCTGTTCAGGAAGAAGAGCGCCTGTTGCGGCACGATCGTGGAGATGCGGCGCGTGTTCGCCATGTCCGGATCGGCGAAGTCGAACTGCGTCAGCAGGTCCGAGAGGCTGTTCCGGTCGACGTAGCCGTAGCAGCTTCGGCGGTATGTGTAGGGCTCGTCCGTTATGTTGACCGGCTTCCCGCCGAGCGTCTCGTCCAGCTTGCCGGTCAGCATCACCATCGAGTCGCGGATCGCCTCGAAGTCGAGCCGGCGGAGATTGGCGCGCCATAGCAGCCGATTGGCCGGATCCTTAGCCTCGCAAGCCGGGTTCGCGGCGCTGCTCTCCTGGTAGACGCTTGAGAGCAGGATCAGCCGGTGCAGCCGCTTCAGAGACCAGTTGTTCTCCACGAACCAGCTCGCCAGCCAGTCCAGCAGCTCCGGGTGGCTTGGCCTCTCGCTCTGGTTTCCAAAATCGTCCGGCGTCGGGACGAACCCTTCGCCGAGATGATTCATCCAGACACGGTTCACTTCCACGCGAGCTGGCAGCGGGTCGCGCGGCGAGACGATCGCCTGCGCCAACTCCATCCGGCCACTGCCGTCGGTGAACGGCGCGCGGTCCGGCCCTGAGAGGACCTCCAGGAAGCGGCGCGGCACGATTGGCCCGCGCTTATTCCGCTCCCCGCGGATGTAAATCGGCGAGTCGTGCGGCTTCGCGGCGTCCGCGACGACCATCGCGCAGCCGGGGGCTCCAGGATGCGTGAGCCGCAGCTCCCCTATCGCGCCAAACAGCAGCCGGTTCGCGGACTGGTTGTTCAGGTTGATCTGCGCCTGAAACGGCTTATAGAGAGTCCTATCGTTGAAGAAATCGACCTGCTGCTCGGGCGTGGCGAGCGCCGAGGCCGGCGGGAACGGCAGCGGCGTTTCGATCAGCTCGGCGACATTCGGTAGCTGATAGCTGGTTGACGGTTGCTGGTTGGCGGATAGGGCGGCGCTGAGGCGGGTTGTAGTCGTCGTCGATGGAGCGGACAGGCGATCCGGGGCCGACGCTGCCAAAACGTCTGATTGCCGATTGACAACTGCCGACTGCCGGCTGCCCGCTGCATCCCGCATCTGCGCGTCGAAATAGGCCGCGGCGGTTGGGCGAAGCTTGGCGAACAGGTCGCCGTAGGCGTGCGCCACCTCTTCAAGATTGTGCGGCTTGAGGTCGCGCAGCATGTCCGCGACTTGCGGATTGACCCGGGTCCGCGCGTTTGAGAGTATGCGCGGCAGCAGGAGCGCCGCGCGATTCTCGAACTCGGCGCCCGGTATCCGCGCGAGCTGCGCGAATGGACCTAGGACCGGGTCCTGCGGATTGAGCCGCAGGTTACCGATCACATCCCGGTCGAGCGGCCAGAGGCCGTATTTCTTGGCCACGTCGTAGCGGGCGGTCCCCCGGCCCGGCTGGGCGATGACCAGCAGATAGCCCTCAGCGTGCTCCTGGAACTGGTCCTCCACGTGGCGGAGCGCCGCATAGATGACGTCGCGGTTCTCGGAGGCGAGCGCGGCCAGTTTCGCGTCGAAATCGGCGCGCTGCGCCGAGTCGCCGCACTGGACGACCACCGGCCTGTCCAGCGGCTCGACAATGGACGCAAAGATGCCGTGCAGGCTATAGTAGTCGGCCGTCGGGATCGGGTCGAACTTGTGATCGTGGCAGCGGGCGCAGGCTACGGTCAGCCCAAGTGTCGCCTTCGTGAGCGCATCGATCCTCTCGTCGATCGTGTCGTCCGGATTTGGGAACCGCTTGCCAACGGTCAGGAAGCCCAGCGCCGCAAGTCGTGGGTCGTTTGGCTGGATGCCGGGCAGCTTGTCCGCCGCGATCTGCTCAACGAGGAACTGGTTGTAGGGCTTGTCCTGGTTCATCGCCTGGATCACGTAGTCGCGGTAGGTCCACGCGTACGGGTATTGGTAGCCTTCGTATCGATCCTTGCCGTTGTTGGCGTAGCCGCGCGTATCGCCGTACCGGGCCGTGTCGAGCCAGTGGCGGCCCCATCGCTCGCCGTAGTGCGGCGAGGCCAGGAGGCGGTCGATGACTTTCTCCCACGCGTTTGCCGAGCGGTCGGACAGGAATGCGCGCACCTCGTCAACGGTGGGCGGCAGGCCGATCAGATCGTAGGTGACGCGCCGGATCAATACTTCGCGGCTCGCCTGCGGGCCGGGCGCCATACCATGCTCGCGCAGCTTGGCGAGCACGAAGGCATCGATCGGCGTCTTGACCCAGGCCTTCAGCTTTGGATCCTTGATTGCAGGTACGGGGGGCTTGCGGATCGGCTGGAAGGCCCAGTGCGCGCGCGCCTTGTCGGTAAGGCCGGTCAGGCGCGGCTTGCCGCTCCCGCTGGTCCGCGGGTCCGGCGCGCCAAGCTCGATCCACTGCTTTAGCGCCGTGATCTGCTCGTCGCCGAGCCTGGTGCCGGGCGGCATCTGGAGATTCGGATTAGTGTAGCTGACGGCCTTGAACAGGAGGCTCTTGTCCGGCTGGCCCGGCACGATCGCGGGGCCGTGGGCTCCGCCCGTCGTCCAGCCCTCCTTTGAGTCGAGCGCGAGACCGCCCCGCGTAACGCCGCCCGCCCCGTTGTGGCAGCTCTGACAGCGCTGCGAGAACAGCGGCCGAACGCTCTTCTCGAACAGCTCCAGGCCCGCTTTGTTCGAAGCGTCATCCGCATTGGAGGCAGTCGCCAGCGCAATCAGTAGGACCGCCGCCATCGTTATCCGCACGGCCAGGGCCATCGCTGTACGAACAGCCAAGGCCGTCGCACTGGGACCGAGATCCTCGGTACTCGATCCCGCAGATGCGTAGTCACCGTTCACGCGATTACTCCGTCTACGATCTTGCCGTAGTTATCCGTCAGGCGGAAGTCCCGGCCGTTGTAACGGTAGGTGAGCTTCGTATGGTCGAAGCCCAGGAGGCGCAGGATCGTGGCGTGCAGGTCGTGCACGTGGACGCCGTTCTCAGCGACCGCCATGCCCAGGTCGTCGGTCGCGCCGTACGCGAAGCCGCCCTTCGTCCCGCCGCCGGCCATCCAGATCGAGAAGCAGCCGGCGTGGTGGTCGCGGCCGGAGTTGTCATCGACGCGGCCCTGCGTGGTGGGCGTGCGGCCGAACTCGCCGCCCCAGATGATGAGAGTGGAGTCGAGCAGGCCCCGCTCGCGCAGGTCCGCTATGAGCGCGCCTGCCGGCGTGTCGATCGCGTCGGAAGTGCGCTGGATCGCCTGCGCAAGATTGGTGTGGTGGTCCCAGCCGCCTGCATCGATCTGCACGAATCGGACGCCGCGCTCCACCAGCCGGCGCGCGCAGAGCAGCTTTGCGCCGAGCTCGCCTTTGCCATACCGGTCGCGAACAGCCTGCGGCTCCTTCGCGATGTCGAATGCGTCGGTAGCTGCCGCCTGCATATGGAATGCGAGCTCGAATGACTGGATGCGCGCCTCGAGCTGCTCGTCCCGCTGGGCGCCCTGCATGTGCATTTCATCCATCTTGTGCACCAGCGAGAGCTGGAGGTTCTGCTCGTCCGGGCTGTTTCGGAACTCGTTCGTCAGGTTCAGGAGCACCTTGTTGACGGGCT